>CAZXVN010000408.1:0-3248 GCA_964643945.1 uncultured Lentisphaeraceae bacterium
ACCGCCGCGATCTTCGCGCGCCTCGGCTTCACCGTGGCGGACGGCCCGGACATCGAGAACCGCTTCAACAATTTTACGGCGCTCAACACGCCCGCGCACCATCCTTCCATGGACGCCTCGGACACCTTCTGGCTGACCGACGACCTGCTGTTGCGCACGCAGACCTCGCCGGTGCAGATCCGCATGATGACGCAGCACAAGCCGCCGGTGCGCATCATCACGCCGGGCCGCACCTACCGCCGCGACACGACCGACGCGACCCACAGCGCGAATTTCCATCAGATCGAAGGGCTCTATGTGGACACGAAGCCGGTGTCGCTGGCCGATTTGAAGTCCACGCTGGCCTACTACGCCAAAGAGATGATGGGCTCCAAGGCGGGCGTGCGGTTCCGCACGCATTTCTTCCCCTTCACCGAGCCGAGCGTGGAGGTGGACTTCTCCTGCCACGTGTGCGCCGGCAAGGGCTGCCGCGTCTGCAAGATGAGCGGCTGGATTGAGATCGCGGGAGCGGGCATGGTGGATCCGCGCGTTTTCAAATTTGTGGGCTACGACCCCGAGAAGGTGTTCGGCTACGCCTTCGGCTTCGGCGTGGAGCGCATCGCGATGATCAAGTACGGCATCCCCGACATCCGCTGGCTGTACGAGAACGACACGCGGTTCCTGAGTCAGTTGGCGTAAGGTAAACATGAAAGTTGAGCGGGCTAAAACCTATCCCAAGATCCGCAAGAGCGGCAAAGCCGTTGTTACGGGCTGGGATGTGTTTTGCGCAAGCCACGCCCGGCAAGTCATGGCAGAGGCCGACTTGCCCACACACGTTCACGAGGCGCTGCTTAAGTGTCCGCCAGAACTGGAGCGGACGGGCTATCAACTGATTACCTCCGACACGCACCCCGGTATCCTTGGTCAGGGAGAACTGATGCTTTGGCCGACGGGCGACATGCCCGTCGTGAGACCGCGCAAGAATAGTGTGAGTGCTTCAGTGCGATGCCAGCATGAGCACCCGCACGGGAGTCTGTATCAAGGCGATTCGTTAGCGTGGCTGAAGACTTTGCCTGACGCGAGCGTCAATCTGGTTTTTGCCGATCCGCCGTACAATCTTGGCAAAGCCGATTGGGACACGTTTGAGAGTCAAGCTGTCTATGTTGACTGGTGCCTGGAGTGGATCCGCGAGGTGTCCCGCATCCTGACCCCTGCCGGGACTTTTTATATTTGCGGTTTTTCTGAGATACTGGCAGACATCAAATGTCATGCCGCGCCTCATTTCAAGGGCTGCCGATGGCTGGTCTGGCACTACAAGAACAAGGCGAACTTAGGTAACGATTGGGGGCGCTCGCACGAGAGCATTGTGCATTTCAGAAAAACAATGACGGTGCGGCTCAACATGGATGACATCCGCATCCCGTATGGGGCGCACACGCTGAAATATCCATCACATCCGCAAGCTGAGACCAGCGTGTATGGCGGTGGTTCGGCAGGGCTGCGCGACAATTGGACGCCGAATCCGAAAGGCGCCAAGCCCAAAGACGTGTTCGACATTCCGACCACCTGCAACGGCATGGGAGAGAAGACGCCGCACCCGACGCAGAAGCCGGAAGAGCTGTTGCGGAAGATCGTGTTGGCATCCTCCCAAGAAGGCGATCTTGTCGTGGATCCGTTTTCGGGGTCAGGCACCACGCTAGTTGTGGCCGAGCAATTGAAGCGCCGCTGGTTAGGCTGCGACCTGTCGGAGGAGTATAACCGGTGGGCGGTCGAGCGCATCCGTAACGTGCCTGACCGTCCAATCGGTGAGTGGATCGTCCTTGACCGCAAAACCGCCGAGCGGAGGGAATCGATCCGATGAGAACTCTCAGTATGTTGTTGCGTAATGCGACGAATGTTCGCCATTTCAGTTGTCTGGAACGCTATCGCGATTTTTGCGTATCTTATTTGGAGTATATTGAGCAAGGGTTACAAGCACGTATCGTTTCTCAAAACGAGAATCATTATCAATTTTTCCAGTATGGGCGGGATGGAAAATTCAACATTTCACGTCCGATTAACACGAATCTGTTTTGCACCAGTGAAAGATTTCAAGAGAAACTCGCGCATTTTGATTTCGTGTTTGAGGCGTTGAAGAATCGAGTGATACCGGATGACAAATATCGTGCGGATTTTGTTCAGGTCATTTATACGCTGCAACAGTCGATAGGCGCCACACTGGATGCTTTGCCAGCGGGCAAATCGAATCAGGCGCGTAAACGCAATGGCGACCTGTTTGAGAACCTCATACGATTACTTATTCAAGAGATGGGGATTGATTGTGTATCTCATGTTGTTCAGATTCCTGTGTGCGATTCAGCGGGAAATGAAATTCTTAAAATGAGCTACCAGCATGATCTGGTTGTCAAAAACAACAGCGAGATTAAAGTGCTTGGCTCGGTTAAGACTTCCAGTAAAGACCGGTTGGATAAAATCTTTGTAGACAAGTTGCTTTTTAATCGGTTAGCCGGAAAAACATTGCCCTATATTGCTGTTTTTCTGAACGACATCCAGAGGAAGAAAACAAAACGGGAAAACCAATATGGTGTGAATTCAACGTTCTTGTCAGGGCATTTCAAGGCCTATACCATCCGATTGACGCCTATGGATGGCGTTTACTACTGTGACATTCGTCCGAACATGGTGGGAGATCCCTTTTTAAGTCAGCATATACGGACGATTGACCATCTCTTTTTTACCGAGTTGCATCACTGGGTTGATGGCTGAGGAGGTCGCTATGGCAGGTGCCGCACGGAACAATAAGGAACGCCGTTACACTTACGCCGACTACCTGACGTGGCCGGATGAGCCGCGCCAGGAAATCATCAATGGCGTGTCGTACGCGATGGCGAGCCCGACGGTGCGGCATCAGAAGTTGTCTGTTTGTCTGACGCTGGCGATGGGGCCCTTTTTTAAGGGCAAGATGTGCCGGCTGTTCGTCGCGCCGCTGGACGTGGTGCTCAGCGAGGACACGGTGGTGCAGCCGGATCTGCTGGTGGTGTGTGACCCCAAGAAGATTACGGGCGCGTGCGTCAGGGGTGCGCCGGATCTGGTGACCGAAATCCTTTCGCCGTCTTCCGCTTCGTATGACCGGTTGCTCAAGTTCAAGCGGTATGCGGATGCGGGCGTGAAGGAGTATTGGCTCGTGTCGCCGGAACTGGCGCTGATCGAGATCTTCACGCTGGACGGCGGGTCGTTCCGGCTTGCTGACGGCTTCATGCAGCAGGAGC
>CAZXVN010000409.1:0-5820 GCA_964643945.1 uncultured Lentisphaeraceae bacterium
GTGTCTCCTCTCCTGTGGCTTCATCCGTCTCGTTACCTCCACGGATGCACATTCGGTAACGGCCTGCTGGTTAGGCTTTGGCCGTGTCGGACTTTAACCGACTGCCTGTTACACGCTTCTTGGCGCACTCATTGCCTGTTCTCCTCTCGCCCATTTCATACCCCTCTTTTCCTGCTGTCTCAGCGAGTCCTGTAGTTGCAGCTCTCAACGATCTCTGCCCAGCGCCAGTCTCGCTTCACCCACTCGGGCAGTGAACCCTCCAGCCCGGCAAGCTTCTCCCTGATCTTTTCCTTGCGCTGCGGATCATTGTTTGAGTCATCCAGAAGTTCCAGCAGTTCCCTGCCGGATGCCGCCTCGGGCCCGAAATAGAAAGAAGTATACTCGTCCAGCACCGTCTCCGCTGGCTTTTTCGAATTCCAGAACCAGGACAGCATCATCACGCTGGCGATATCGGTGTTCCAGCGTTCGCTGTAGGGCCACCCGCCCTTCATCAACCCGGGAGTGTAGTCGTTCATCTCTGTTTGCAGCGACTTCCAGTATTCCTTGTTGACGAGCATGCCCGAGTGGTTGCCCCACATGGAAATCTCAGGGAACACCATCAGCGGCTGCTTGGTCTCGTTGTATACTTTCCGGTCTTCCGCGGACATGCGCGCGTATCCGTGATTCGGCGCGAGCCCAACCTCAAACCCGGCAAACCACTCCGGCCGCTCCTTGCTCCAGCCGAGATTCGCGACCAGGTTCTTCCAGTCCTTGCCGCCGAAGGTCGGATGGTTCAAGTGCCACGTGTCCACCCAGATTCCGGTATTTGGCGAGATCTCGTGGATCCTGTCGGCTAGCGGTTTGGCAATGCGCCAGAAGCCGCAGGTCGGCCACGGCGTGCAATCCTTGCAGGAGCATCCACCGGGGTCAGCGGGAAAGACGTTGAAAATATCGATCGGCTGCAACGCTTTGAAGACCTGCTCCTGCCAGGCAATCATCTGCTTGATGCTGCCCGGCTTCGAAGGGCACAGGTAGTGCTCGCGGCCGTGATTCCCGATAATCATGGTGTGACGCAGCTCTTCCGGTGACGACGCGTAGGCGTCGTTCGCGACCATCAGCAGTCCGGTTTTCATCCCCAGACGACGGGCCGTCTCATAAAAACGCCTGTACATCGCCAGCCATTGCTGTGCCTCGGGATCGTTGAAGCTCTTGAACATCCCCATCTCGAACCAGAACGCGATGCCGTTGCCGCCCCATAAGGCAAATTCCTCGATATAGCGGTCCACCTGGTCAGGCTTGCCGAAGAAGTGCTTGCGCGCCCAGAGATACATGCCGCGGTTCGGCATCTGCGGCGTTTCAGCAATCTGAAGCGCAGGCACTTCAATCTTTCCGTTCAGATAGCGGATCTCGCGCATCAGGCGTCCGACACCGGCCACCACCCCGCTGTCGCTCTGGCCTGCGACATGGATTTCCTTACTCCCCGGGTTGACTGCAATGACATATCCGTCGGTGCCAAGCGAGGCTACCTCCTTGTGCGCACCGGCAAATTTCTTGATTTTGGCGTTCGATGCCACCTTGCCGATCACCAGCCGGAACGCGGCCTTGTCGCCAAGTGCGGCCAGCGCAACGCCGGCGCGATCCTTGATGCGCTCCGCAAGCAATTCCGCAACTTGCTTCTCCGCCGCGCTCGGTTTTTCTCCCAGCACCACGGCCAGCTCGGCATTACCGATCGCGAGCACCTGGCTCTTCGAATTCTTCGCCGTCTCTTTGTCACCCGTCTCAGCCGCCGGCAAATTCAAACTCAACAGGCACAACCCGATCAATATTGATATTCTCATACTCATTCCTCTTTCCATACTTTCTTTTTTGTCTTGTTTGACAGTGCCATCCGTCTGCTGCCTGGATTCTTGTTGACTCACTTCTTCTTGTTGTTGCAAGGCTTGGCCAGCAATCCTGCGATATAGGGTACCTCACTCCTTCAGAGGTTTCGGCACCTGCAATCGGGTCCAGTGCTTGCAGAGCGCGGCGAGGTCCTTCGGCACGTCTCCCGCGTAGTCCTGCAGTACGCCCTGCCAGACACCCTTCGTGTCTTTCCATAAGGCGACATCGGCGCGTTGTGGCAATTCGATCTTTGTTTTTCCGACCGCGAACCGCTTCAGTCCGCCTGCGGCGAGGGCTTCGAGCTTGCCGTCTTTGTCGAGCCGTACAGCCGCCACGCCGACAGCGTCGAAGGCGACCTCGTGGCCGTCCACGTTGAGTGTCTTCTGGATCGGATCGCCCAGCACGTCCTTCTCGCCGGAAGCAAGGATGATCGTGCCGTCCAGCAGCCGGCACTGGCCGCTGGGCTTGGGCATCAACCTAAACGCCTTTCTTACCATAAAAAACCAGCCCACACCCGCAAAACCCGCTATTACTGGTTGCGGTTCGTGCCCGGAGGCGTATTGAATAAATCCTGGTCTGACCAATCGCTAACCCGTTGAAGAATATTTCCATCCGGGTCGAAAACCAGAATGTCACGGTCCGTGACCACAACCAAAGCGTTGTTCTTCTCTTCAACAGTGCCCGCGTAAACATACTTACTCGGTTCTCCACCGAAACTGCCGCGGCTTCTGCTCGTGTAATTGCCGTCAGCCGAGACGGAAGCGATGCCACGCTTCAACGGAAAGGACACAACACGCTCCATGCGTCCGCTATCGTATGGCACACCGCTGGCGCTCCGCGACTTTTTCGTTCCCGCATTTTCTGAAAGTCAGACCCTCAAAACCGAAACGTTTTCGGTGTCATGAATTGTGCGGCCACTCTCTCTCTTCGTCGGTGACACTGAGTCGCTGCTGTTCCTGAAAACCTAGTGGGCGGCGGGTGTCACGGATTGATAAGTGGGGCCCATGCGCAATTCATCAATGTCGCTGCCGCCTTTGTAATACGCTTCCACATTGACAGCCAGGATATCGCTTTCGCCATTGTCTTCTTGGCGCGACTGCGTTGTGGCTTCGGCGTCAAGCGGCATTTTGCCGGGTGTCGGGTTCACCCAGGTTGTGAGCAAGTCAGGACCGTTTTGGAAGTTGGACCGTGTGACCACAAGATAGGTCTTGCCATCTTCAGCGGGAACGCCGGCGACGGAGTAACTCCCATACAACTTGCCGGTCGCGATACGGTTATAGGAAATCGTTGTGGTATAGGTGTTCTTGATCGGGCGCATGAGGAAGCTGGTCCAAACTTCTGTGCCGGGCTTTCCATAGGCAGAAGCCAGGTGCCGCAACACAGAGGTGTGCGTGGGGTTGCGTCCTTCGCTTTCATCGTGAAGGATTTCAAAGCGTGCTGATTGACCTGTCGTCAACAAACCCGGATAGGTCAAACCCGCGGGGTTGATGGTGATGGGTGCATTCATTTGTTTCACAGACCATGCATCTTTGAAACCCTTTCCGCCGTTGAGCGTATCGAGGGCTGCGCCGGGTTGATAGTCAAAGCCTTCGTACGTAACAGGAACGGCAGCGCCGTTGCCGGTAAACCCTTCGGCGGAGCCCTTAAGCTCTGAAACGCCATACGCATTAACCGCTTGAACCCAGTAGAAGTGCTTTTGATCCGGCTTGGCCGTGGTGTCGCGGTACGTGTTCAATTGCAAAGCGAGTGAAGCGGGGATTTTGGGCGAGAGGGCTTGAGCGTGTGCGGGGTCGTTGCTGTCGGCACGGAAGACTTGATAGAAGGATGGGAAGTTGTCGCCTTCGCTCCACGAAACTTCTACTGCCTCTTTGAATCTGCCTTGTGTTGCGGTGACACCGCCGACTGGACGTGAGACAACGGGGTTGGCAATAAAAACAAAGGAGCGGGGGAACAACACGTCAAAAGCGGCCTTTGCTTTTTCATACGCTCCTTTGGGATAGGGCCAGGGCTTCATATTCCATGCGTGTTCCGCGTAATAGGGAATACAAGGAACAACCATCTCCAAGTGTCCGTCGCCTTGTCTTTCGCCTGCAAAATCCCATGTCGAGAGGAGGCTTCCCATGACGTTATCCGCATGTTGACCGCACTCGTCTGCATTCTCCTTAAGCGGCAGGCCGAAGGCACTTTCTTTGCCAAACCGTGTGACGGCAAACTCATCATAGATCCATTTGCCTTGGGCGAGGGCTTTTTTGAACGTCCCGGGCTGAATATAGAGCGGCGTCCAAGAGGTGTTGCAAAGCTCATATCCCGCCGCAAGCAACCCGTCGGGCGTTCCGCCCCAGCTCTTGCTATAGAAATCAACAGCCAGGTTCTTTTTGTGTGGGCTTAAATCGGCATCACCGGGACCCGGTCCATTCCAATACATCATCTTAATATCGGGGTTCTTCTCTTTAAGGAATGTCAACATTTTAACGGCTTCTTTACCGTTACACCCGCCTTCGCCATAGACAGGTCCAATATGATAGTAAGGCAATTTGCCGCCGGGCCAACCCTTTGCGAACTGGTCGTAAGAACGTTGCGTGACGACTTTGAGGAAATTCCAGAAGCGTTCGTCCTTCGCAAGTCCATTCGGAGGCATGACATACGCTCCTTTTCCATCCACTTCATCTACATAACAGGCAAACTGATCGTTCGTGTTGAAGTCCACCGTCAACGCGGCGGGCCAGAAGGGGTCGTTGGGGCGCATCTCGTTGTGCGGGACCATCGCTATTCCACGAACACGTGCGTAGTCAATCACCTCCTCCATTTCCTTTTTGTTCCAAGCATGATTTCCTCTTAAATCATTCGCGCTCGCCCCGTTGCTGCTTTCAAACACAGAACCGACCCAAAGCGATTCAGACGTGTGCAGCTGAAGGATGCGGACTTTATAGAAACGCATAAGGTCTATCCCCTTCTTCACGAATTCCGGCGTGTGGTATCCTCCGCGAATGGAAAGTTGCAACGCGCGAAAAGCTTTGTCGGCGTCGTCTTCAATTGCGAGCGCGGGGAGCGCGAGTGCCTGGCCATCCGTTTGAACGGCTTGTAAAAGCGTCATCATTCCAAAAGCAACCGCTTGATAAGAACCGCCCTTGACTGTTGCCGTTGTTCCTATATCCAACTGATAGGCGTCAGGCAATTTGAACTTGGCATTATTCTTGACTACTTGCAGTCCGATGCCGCCTGCTGGAGGTGTTCCCACAGTAACCGCGGGTTTTTTCACGCCGAACATTTTAACGAAGTCATCGGCAAGGACTTCGCCTAACGGCTTCAAACTTACATCGCTCACTGCGATAGTCATCGCAGGACCTAACGGCAGGTGCCCCGAGGCGAGCTTAAGCTTTTTGGGTGTGGGCAAAAAGGCAGGCGGAGGCGCTGCAAAGACCAACGCGCTGCTCAGCAAACAGGCCCCGGCAACACATGCACGGACTCCGGCTGAACACCTAACGAAACGGCTCTTCATCCTTCTGCCCCCTTTTTGTTGAAAATCAGTTTGGTTTTGTGTTGGTGGTGGTTAGGTCCCTGCATGCGGCACGGGTCATCGGACATTTATCTGCTTGAGCAACGGGGCGCATTCGCGGCGGAAGGCAACGAGCTTCGCTTCCTGGTCCTCGCTGAAATGGCCGACGCGCTGGGCGTAGGTGTCCATCCATGTCAAAAGCCTGTCTGTGCTGTCGCCGTCCAGCTGAACGCCTGCGTGGCCACCCGCTTGGGCGAGCAGGTTCCAAAGCTTGCTTTTTACCGCAGTGCCCTCGCCAGGCGTTGATTGGTCGCGCTCGAAGGCGTGCTTTTTCAAGTCGCCATCGGCAAAGCCCAGCAGGGCGTCGTAGGCGCGGCCCGGCGTGAGATCGAGCCTGGCGGCCACTGCGTCTTTGGCTCCGGGGCGGTGACAGTCAACGCAGCTCTTGTCGAGCACCGGCTGGA
>CAZXVN010000410.1:0-3687 GCA_964643945.1 uncultured Lentisphaeraceae bacterium
TCCGAGATCGTACCTGTCGGCCGTGGACACCTGGCGGCTCTTGCCAAGCCGAGCCAAAAGTTTGTCGGCCACCTGTTCGGCAAACGCACGGAAGGTCGTCAGCTTGCCGCCGATCATGCTGTAGATCGGGAACCCGCGCTCGGCGTCCGCTTCCGAGAGCGCCACATGGTGGGCGCGCGATACGCGGCTCGTGTAGTCCAGCCCCGAGGACGGCAACGGACGCACCCCGCAGAACACATGCACGATGTCGCCGCGCGACAGCTTCAGGTCAGGAAAAACGCCCTTGAGCGTCGTCATCATATAGTCGATCTCCGCGTCCTCGCACACGGCGTCATCGGGGTTCGCAACCCGGATGTCGGTTGACCCCATGATCACTTTATCCATAAACCGGAAGGTAATGCAGATGCGTCCGTCCGCGTGCTCGTAGTAGACCATGCGATCCCCCAGCGCGCCGTACAGCGACGGGTTGTCGATCACGAGGTGCGAGCCTTTGGTGCCGCCCATGAAGCGTGTCTCCGCCCCTAGGGACCGGTTCGCAGAATCAACCCAGGCACCCGTGGCGTTCACGACCACCTTCGGGCGGATGGCCAGCGTCTCTCCGCTGACCCGATCACGCAGCAGAACGTGGTCGCGGCCCGTCTTCTCTGCTGTCACATAGTTGAGGGCGGCGCACGACGGCATCATGCGGCAAGCCTCGCGGGCCATGTCAACGCACAGCCGTTCAGGCTGACTGATCCACGCGTCCCAGTACGTGGCCGTGCAAACGATTTCGCGCTTGAGCCCCGGAATCTCTGCCAGCGACTGCGCCTTCGACAGGAAAAAATGGCGCGGGGTCGTCCGGTTCTTGCCCGTGATCAGATCGTAGAACCACAGGCCGAGTTTGACGATCACGGCACCCCGTCCGCCGGGTGTCACCGGTAGCCCAAAAAAGACCAGCGGCGACTTGACCAGGCCGCCGAACCACGAGATGATCGGGATCGTGGTTCGCAACGGACCCACGTAGTGCGGCGCATACTTGAGCAGCCGGTTACGCTCATGCACCGCCTCGCTCACCAGCTTGAACTCCGCATTCTCCAAATACCGCAAGCCGCCGTGGATCATGCGCGAGGACTTCGAACTGGCACCCGCCGCATAGTCGTCCTTGTCCACGAGGATGCAGCGCACACCCTGCAAAGCCAGTTCGCGCAAGAGACCGGTTCCGTTCACGCCGCCGCCCAAAATCAGCACGTCGCAGACGGGCTCCGCCTTGATCCCGTTCCATGTTGCTTCTCTCGTTTTCATTTCTTCAGCAGCCCTTTGCTTTCCTCGCCCAACACGCCTGTCTCTTTCTCCGCATCGGCCTGACGGAATCTTCCTTGTTCGTCATACACTTTTTTGCCTGTCCGGAGGGCCTCCCGGACCTGCAGTTCGATCTGGCGGCGCTGAAGGTAGAAGGCCTCGCGCTGCTGGTCCTTGTCGCAGGGGGTGAACGCAGCCGTATCGCCCCGCGGCTGCTTGGCGAGCGCGTCCTTGCCGGCACTGATGATCGCCAGCGCCTCTTGATAGGGGGGTGAATCTTTGTCAAGCTTCGCCAAACAGGGCGAGCGTTCCGGACGCTCAAAGCTGATCCACGGCCCGGTGCTGGAGGCGCAGTTCTGCTGGGCGCCCCAGTCCACGCCCGTCAGCTGGCCCAGCCGGCTGAGCTGGCCGCTGTCCAGCGGCGAGCGCCCGCCGAGGCTGCCCGGGTATGCGCTGTAGTAGGTGGGATAATACGGCGCGTTAATGTCGATCCAGGTGACGATGCGGTCGAAGCTCTCCTTGTCCAGCTTGAGCGGGCCGAGGCCCGGGCCCCCGCTACCCGCAGGATGGCCCTCGCGCAAGACTTTCACGATGCGGCTGGGGTGCGAACCCCATGCGTACGCCTGCTGGATGCCGGCCGGACCCGCGCCGATGGCCTTGATGTACCCCTTGCGCCACAGCTCCGTGTAGGCGGCGTTAAAGAACGGATCGCGGTCGCCTGCCAGCACAAGCTTCTTGCCGGCGGGCTTGCCGAAGTCGTGGCACTTCACACAGTGCTTGTCCAGCACCGGCTGCACCTCGGCCATGAAGCTGAAACTCCGCGGGGGGCCGTACCACGGCTCGATCACGCTGGGGGCGCGCCGCTGGGCCAGCGACTTCGCCACCTGCGGCGGCGGCGGGGCCAGCCGGTTCTCGTGGCAGCCCACGCAGCCGACCTTCTCGCCCGACTGAACGACCGTGCCGCTGCGCATCGAATGAATCATCATGCCGTTCTCGTCTAAAATCTGAAAGAAGATGAACGTGTCCGACGGCACGGAAAAATAGGCGCTGCCGTCGGCCTCCACCGGCACAGTGCCCAGAATGCGCTTGGCCGTGAAATCATGCCAGTTCATGCCCGGTGCCTGGAAGCCCTGGCCGAACCACTTGCCGGACATGTCCGCCCCTCCGCACCACCCGCGTTTCTCGGGCGACTCGACGATCCTCACCCGCTTCACCGCCCCGTTGGTGACACCCTTCATGTGTGTGCCCTCGTATACGTTGGCAATATAGATCAGGCCGCTGCCGTTCTTGAAGTCCCGCCGTGCGGGAATGACCGGCGGGCGGGGCGACGCCGCAAGCGGCATCGCGCTGAAGCAACCGGGCGCCTCGCTGTGCACCAGCAGTTCGTTTCCAAAGGTGTCGATGAGGTAGATGCCCATCCGCCCCTGCGGATCAGTACGCGAACAGAGAAAATACTTGCCGCTGAGAGGGAAGGGGTCTTCATACTTGGGCTGTACGTTTCCCAGCCGGTCGCAGTTGAACTGGTCGCTGTCCGTCAGCGTGGCCTTGACGCTCGCCGGCCAGGTGCGGAGAATGGCGGCGTTACGGTCGGTGTCGATACGCGGGTCGATGATCGCCAGCGCGCCCCACATGTTGGCGTGATGCGTGCTGAGGATGCAAAGTAGCCGGCTGGTGCCCGGGATGATGCGCGGGTAGTACACGGCCGCGGGGTCGGCCTTGTTGTTGCCCCACAGGATCGACTGCGCGGTTCCGTCGGGATTGACCGTCCAAAAGCCGTGGGCGTCGCCGAAGTTCCGGTCCACGTATTCCCACCGCTTATAGACGATGCGGCCGTCGGGCATCAGGCCGGGCTGGTTCTCGAACAGGGTGCTCTTCGTGATCTGGTAGATGTTCGCCCCGTCCGCCTCCATGCGGAAGAGGTTGGCGCCGATGTCCTGGCTGCACATGTTGTACTTCGGTTCGCGCGTAGAGGCGAAGACGATACTGCCGTCGGGCAGGTAGAGCGGGTCGAAGTCGCTCACGCCCGGCGCGAAGGTGAGCTGCTTGAGGCCTTTGCCGCCGGCGCTGATCTCGAAAAGATGGAAATTCTCCTTGGCCGTGCGCCGCATGGCGAAGAGGATCTTCTTGCCGTCGAAATGCACGCACGGACTGCGCACGGTGCCCTGCGGGGCCTCGGCCAGCGTGCGGGCCTCGCCGGTCGCAACGTTCAGTGCCTTCAGCGCGCCGCCGGGCAGGTAGCGGTCATGGAACAGCAGATCGGTGGACTCGCCCACCTGAAACAGCGTGTCGATGGCATGGTAGACTGCCGGGTACTGGGGCCGCGCCACATAGACGATCTCGCGGCCGCTGACCAGCGGGTTGGCCTGCAGCGCCCGTCGCTGCAGATCCGCCCATCTCTCTTCAAGCCCG
>CAZXVN010000411.1:0-4648 GCA_964643945.1 uncultured Lentisphaeraceae bacterium
CGACGAGATTCTGCAAGAGTGCGAGGGCGTGTGCGTCCATGGGATAATGGCCTTTCTCAAAGAGGTGCGTGCGATCGTGAAACAGTCGATACAGAGCGCCATAGTTTACGTATGCGTGCCCGAAACAGCAAGCGCGGAAACATCGAAACCGCGTGGAAGTTGATGGAAGAAGCGGCCCATACGTGATAATGTGAAATCGAGTATTGCCCACTGAAAGGAAGGAACATGACAACCTACACGCCCCGCCGCAATTGTTCGATAGCCCGCCTGCTGATGATGCTTGCCTCCGCAGGCAGCGCCATGGCGGCTAACGTCATCAACGTGAACTATGGCAGAAACGCCAGCGCCTGCATGCAGGGAGTTTGGTCACACGACCTTGTCGCGCGCGGCGGCGCCAGCCGGGCGGCGCCCTTGGAGTACCTCTGGAATTCCTGGAACGATTTCAACGGCGCCACCGCCGCCGGCAGCAAGCTGCTGGATTCCGTTGGCCGGCCAACCGGGGTCGGGCTGACGACGACGATGGAAGGTGGCCTCTGGACCGACTGGAATGGTCTCGGCGGCGCGCGGTTGCTGAAGTCGCCGGTGGCTTCGTCTTACAAGGAATACAAGTCGGCATTCAAGCTCACCGGTCTGAGTCCAAGCCACACGTATGATCTGCTCATTGCCAGCCTGCACAACAACAACGGCAATCCGCAGGATTTCAGGGTGGGGGCCGTCGAGAAGCACGTGGCCAACGGCGGCCGCAATTTGGATTGGACGGAGGGGCAGAATTACATTCGCTTTGCCGGCCTCAAGTCCGACGCCAATGGAACAATGACGGTGGAAGGGAAAGGCGGCCAGGTGATCATCAACGGCTTCCAACTGGTCGACAACGAGGCCGCCACGCCCAAGAGTCCCGACAAGACGGTCTTCAGCTTCAGTTTCGGCGAGCTTGGCGCCGGCAAGATTTCCGGCACCGATATCACCTTGGACGTGCTTTGGGGTACGGCCGTGAACAAACTCGCCCCCGCCTGCAAAATCGCGGGCCGGGCCACCGTCAAGCCGGCTTCAGGCAGCGTCAACGACTTCACTAAGCCGGTGAGCTATACCGTCACCGCCGAGGATGGCTCAACCACGGTCTATCGGGTGGCGGTCACCATTCTGCCCAAGAGTTTGTTCAAGGAGATCACGGTCTGCCAGTTTGGGGCGTTCGGGGCAGCGGCCATTGACGGCGAAACGATCACCATGGCAGTGCCAGCGAGCCAGCCGTTGGCGAGACTCGCGCCGACCTTCACGATTTCCCCGTTCGCCACGATCCGTCCGGCTTCTGGCAGCGTCAATGACTTCACCCGGCCGGTTACCTACACGGTCACCGCGCAGGACGGTTCGACCAGGGCCTACAAGGTTACGGCGCAGTCGTACGCGGCCTGGGCCCATGCCGCCTTGATTTCAATCCTGACGACACCGGAAGGGGCCAATCTGCCGGCGACGGCCGCGGTGGCCGACTTTCCGGTTTTGCTGCGCTTGAATGCCGGCAACTTCGACTTCGCCCAGGCCAAGCCCCGGGGCGAGGACGTCCGTTTTTCAACCGCTGACGGCGCAAGGCTTTTCTATCAGATCGAGCACTGGGATGCCAGCGGCGCGACGGCCAGCATTTGGGTGAAGATCCCGCGGATCACCGGCAAGGCGGTCCAGCAGATCAAAGTGTACTGGGGCAAGGCTGATGCCGCGGGCGAATCCAGCGGGCCGGCGGTGTTCAGCGCGGCCAACGGCTATGCCTCCGTGCTGCACATGGACGAGGCGCTGATCGACGAGGGAGGCTTGGTGACGCCGAAGAATGAAGGCGCGACGACCGTGGTCGGGGGCATGATCGGCAAGGGCCGGCACTTTGTTCCGGGCAAAGGAATCCCCTGCGGCGACCACATCACGACCTATCCCTACAGCGATCAGCCCTTCACCTCTGAACTCTGGGTCCGGGCGGAAATGGCCGGTGCAACGGTCTTGAGTTGGGGACGGTATGCCACGCGCTTCAACGGCTTCACCGGCGACGGCAATCTGGTGGACATCCAGGTTCGGTCACCCGCCGGTCTTGGCTGGGTCAGCGACGGCCCTGGCGGTGCGGCCGCAAAAACGATTCCCCTGATGGGGCAGTGGTATCATGTGGCCGCCACCTATGCGGACGGGACCAGCAAGATCTACGTGAACGGGGTGCTCGACGGCAGCAATGAGGCCAAGAGGGCCACGATGTCGCTGATGAACGACATCTACATGAACATCGGCAAGGAATCCTTTACCGGGGATATCGATGAAGTGAGAGTCTCCAAGGTCGCCCGCTCCGAGGACTGGATCAAGCTGGAGTATGAGAACCAGAAAGCCGGTCAAACCCTGCTGGGAGCCCTGATGCAGCCGGGCGCTCAGTTCTCGGTCGCGCCCGCCTCAATCAAGGTCGATGAGGGCAAGAAGGTGACGGTCACCGCCAAGGCCGGCGGCGCACTGAAACTCTACTGGGTGATCAAGAAGGACGGGCGGGAAACCATTGCCGCAGTAGATCAGTTCGCCTATGAACTCGACGCCGGACGCGTCGTTGGCGACGTGTCTTATGTGCTGCAATTGAAAGCGGTGTTTCCTGGCGGAGTGAAGGTCAAGGACATCCCGGTCACGGTCAAGGAAGAGATGCCGGAACCGGTTGTCACCCTGAAGGCGCCCGCGCAATGGAACGGGCGTGACACCATCGAAATTGTGCCTCAGGTAGCCAATCTCAAAGCCATGACGGCCAAGGGGGCGGGGGGCTTGCATTACACATGGAGCGTTGCCGGCGGCGCCGTGATCAAGAAGATCGAGCCCGACAAGCTGATCCTGATCCGGTCGCAATACACGGGCCCGCTCACTGTGACTGCGGCGATCCACAACGGCGGCACGGCAACGCTTGCCACCACCGCGATCCAGGTGACGGAGCCGAAGAGCGACCCATGGGTGCAGCGGACGCCGGGCAAAGATGAGCAGCCGGCGGACAACCAGTTCTATGCCCGGGACGACAAGAACGAAGGCACGCTGGTTTACAGCGGAACCGTGACCGCGGCTGCCGACTCCGTGTTTCTGAAGCTTTACGCCGACGATGCGCTCATCAAAACGGAATCCCAGAAACCGGCGGCGGACAAGAGTTATGCCTTCGCGGTGAAACTCAAGCCCGGCTTGATCAAATACAAAGTGGAGTTCGGGACGAAAACCGGCGCGGGCGAGACCGTGGTGAGGACGGTGAAAAACATCATCTGCGGCGACGCCTATCTTCTCGATGGCCAGTCGAACACCGTTGCCGATAACAAAGGCGGTAAGCACGGCCTGTTCAAGAGCGAGTGGATCCGCAGTTTCGGCGGCATGGGCGGCGACGCCAGCTGCGGCTGGGGCAATGCCGTGGCCTCCTCGGCGGATGGCGATGCGTATCGCATCGGCTACTGGGGCGTGGCCCTGGCCGACCGGCTGGTGACCGCCCACAAGATCCCCATCTGCATGATCAACGGGGCCGTCGGGGGAACCCGGATCGACCAGCACCAGCGGAATGAAAGCAATCCGGATGATCCGAACACGATCTACGGCAGGTTGCTCACGCGCGTCAAAGCGGCGCGGCTGACCCATGGCATCCGCGGCGTGCTGTGGCATCAGGGGGAGAATAACAGCGGCGCGGCGGCGCCTACCGGCGACTGGGATTACAGGTCCTATCAGCAGTATTTTGTCGAGATGTCGGCGTGCTGGAAGCAGGACTATCCCAACATCCTGCATTACTATGTCTATCAAGTCTGGCCGCTGCCCTGCAGCATGGGGCCCAAAGGCGCCCAGATCCGCGAGGCGCAGCGCACGCTGCCGTGGCTCTATTCCAACCTGAGCGTGATGTCCACCATTGGCATCATCAACAGCTTCAACGGCAGGGGGCTCTGCCATTTCGACTGGGATGGCTACGAGCAGTTCGCGACCCTGATGGGCCCGCTGGTCGAGCGCGACAACTACGGGCTGGTTCCGGCCGCGCCGATCACGGCGCCGGACTTGAAGAAAGCCTGGTTCACGACGGCCAAGCGGAATGAAATCGCGTTGGAGTTCGGCCAGGAGATGGCATGGAACCCGGCCGCCGTGCTGAACCTCTATCTGGACGGAGTTAAAGGGAAAGTCCTTTCAGGCAGCGTGAGCGGCAAGGTGATCAAGCTTCAACTGGTCGGTTCTTCCGATGCCAAGATCCTCGACTATCTGGCCGACAACGACTGGGATGGCTCTCGGGATAACCTGCTCTTGGGCTCCAACGGGATCGCCGCGCTGACCTTCGCGGACGTGGCCATCGCGGCGTCAGACAAGCAGTGAGATACTGTCGTGCAGAATTGGACGGCATATAGGCGGTTGTGGCTGGCGGTGTTGACCGCTGCAGCGTGGCAGGCGGCGGCGGACGCGCCTTGGATCGTACGCATGTGGCAGTCCGACGAAGGGCTGCCGGACAATACGGTGGTGGGGGTCGAGCAAACGCCCGACGGCTACCTGTGGGTGGCCACCAAGACGGGGTTGGTGAGGTTCGACGGCGTGCGGTTCCAGCCGTTCCCGGTGACGGTGGCCGGGGCACCGGCGGGCGCGGTCAAGGGGTTGCTGGCCGACCGGCGCGGTCGCCTGTGGGTTTCGAAGGATCATGGCG
>CAZXVN010000412.1:0-5645 GCA_964643945.1 uncultured Lentisphaeraceae bacterium
GATCCTCTTTCTGGAGTGGTTGACACAGTGGGGGCATTTGCGGCTCGTCCCGCTGATCACGGCACAGTTTCAGGCGCTGGCAGACCGTGCGCAGGGGTGTCACAACGTGCTGGCGACATTCGCGTGTGAACCGCAGCCGGCTGAGGTCGAGCGGGTTCGGGAACGGATCGCCGAGGCGTACGGCCCGGTCATTAAGCTCACGGTTAAAGTGGACCCCGCGTTGTTGGCGGGCGTGTGCATCCGAATCAACGACAAGCAGGTGGATGCAAGTTTGGCCGGACGTATTGCCCGGCTCAAGAACGAACTCAAGAAGCCGGTGCAGCCCGATGCGGTCGCGAGCTGAGCGGTGCAGAAAGTCGCTATGAATATTCAATTGAAGCCCGATGAGATTTCCGCGCTGTTGCGCCGTCAAATGCAGATGGGTGACCGCGCGGTGGACATAGCCGAGTTCGGTACGGTGCTGAGCGTGGGCGATGGCATCGCCCGCGTGGACGGCTTGGCTCACGTGATGTACAATGAGCTGGTCGAGACCGAGGACGGCGTGGCGGGTTTGGCGCTGAACCTCGAAGAGGATTCGGTCGGCATTGCCGTGCTCGACGATGTGACGAGTGTGCGCGAGGGAGATCTGTTCCGGCGAACCAAGCGCGTGGTCTCCGTGCCTGTGGGCGAGGCCCTGGTCGGCCGCGTGGTGGACGCGCTGGGCCGTCCGCTGGACGGCAAGGGGCCGATTCTCTCGGAAACCTGGCTGCCGGTTGAAGGGTTCTCCCCCTCGATTATCGAGCGTCAAAACGTGTGTGAGCCTTTGCAGACCGGCATTCTGGCGATCGACGCGTTAACGCCCATCGGCCGCGGCCAGCGTGAGCTGATCATCGGCGACCGCAAGACCGGCAAGACCACCCTGGCGATCGATACGATTCTCAACCAGAGCGGCAAAGGGGTCTACTGTTTCTATGTGGCGGTCGGCCAGAAGCTTTCGACGGTGGCGTCTTTGCACAAACTGCTGACCGAGCATGGCGCGATGGCCTACACCACGATCATTCTGGCCAACGCCTCCGATCCCGCGCCGCTGCAGTATCTCGCACCCTACACAGGGTGTGCGATGGCGGAATACTGGCGCGACCGCGGCGGGCATTCGCTGGCGATCTACGACGATCTTACGAAACACGCGCAGGCCTATCGTCAGATGTCGCTGCTCCTGCGGCGGCCGCCGGGGCGCGAAGCGTTCCCGGGCGACATTTTCTATTTGCACAGCCGGCTGCTTGAACGTGCCGCCAAGATGTCCGATGAGAAAGGGGGCGGCAGCTTGACCGCCCTGCCGATCGTCGAGACGCAGGCGAACGACATTACGGCGTACATCCCGACCAATGTGATATCGATTACGGACGGGCAGATCTTTTTGGAGGCGGGTCTGTTTCACGAGGGGCAGCGTCCAGCGATCAACCCCGGCATCTCGGTGTCGCGTGTGGGCGGTGACGCGCAGGTCAAGGCCATGAAGCAGACGGCGGGCCCGCTGCGCGTGCTGCTGGCGCAGTACCGCGAGCTCGAAGCCTTCATGCGGTTCTCCTCGGATCTGGACGCCAACACGCTCGAACAGTTGTCGGCAGGGCATTCGCTGATGCATGTGTTGCGGCAGCCGCCTAACCAGCCGGTGGCGATCCACAAGCAGGTGGCGGTGCTTTACGCGGGCACGAAAAAGGCGTTTGTCAAGGTGCCCGATCTCCACCTGCGTGAGGCGATGAAAGCGGTGTACGACGCGATCGACACGCGCGAAAGCGGACAGGCGTATACCGCGCGGTTCGAAGCCAAGCCGGTGATGGACGACGCGATGAAGGGCCTGCTCGACGCGTTGATCGAGGAGGCGGTTAGAAAGTACCGTAAAGGGTAACGGGCGGCGGGCGGTGTGAGACATGGCAAATTTTCGTGAATACAGTGCGCGTCTGACGTCGATGAGCGGCATGCGCCGGGTGACGGCGACCATGAAGATGGTGGCGGCCTCGCACCTGCACCGCGCGCAGACGGAGCGCCATCTGCCCGAACCGTTCGCAGCGGCGTTGTGGAAGCTGGTGCCCTTCGTGAAACAGGCGGCATTCAAGAAGCACCGCCTGTGTGTGCCGCCGCCGGAGCAGGGCGGCCGCGTGCTCCTGGTGGTGATCACGTCCAACCGCGGGCTGTGTGGCGCATTCAACAACTCGGTGGTGCGTGAAGTCCGGCGCTGGGTGAAGGAGCAGACCGCTGCGCGAGGCGTCCGGGTTGAGGCCGTCTTTGTGGGCCAGAAGGGCTATACGGCGCTCTGGCGTGAGATCTCCCCTTGCATGAAGGCGGTGAGCGCCTCCGCGCATCCGCAGGCCAAAGAGGCGGCGGTCGTCTCGCGTTATGCGATGGACTTTTTTCTTTCTAAACAGGTTGACGAGGTGTGGATCGCGGGCAACTGGTTCGTGAGCGCGATGAACACCGAGACGCGTGTCCAGCGCGTTCTGCCGTATCTGGAACGTCCGCCGCGCGCACGCCGCGAGCCCGTTCCTGAGACCTTGCCCAAACTGATCGAGCCCAAAGATGAACGTATGCTGGAGGCGATCATGCGGCAGTGGGTGCATCTGGGCGTGTATGACGCGCTGTTGAACAGCGTGGCGAGCGAACATGCGGCGCGGGTGATGGCCATGGAGAACGCGACGGTGAACCTGCGGCGCATGGAGAAAGAACTGACCTTGCTGCGGAACCGTGCGCGGCAGGCGGCGATCACCAACGAGCTGACCGAGATCGTCAGCGGGGCGGAAGCGCTCGGTTAACGGGAGTGATGGTGGCGTGGTGGAGGGATGGAGAGCGATATGAGTGAACAAGCGGCGGCGATTGTGAATCGGGGGCGCGTCATCCAAGTGTTGGGCGCGGTGGTGGATGTGGAGTTTCCGGACGGGCACCGTCCGCGGCTTCTGTACGCCTTGAGAACGACCAATGCGTTGTTGAACGATCAGCCGTTCAACCTTGTGCTCGAGGTGGCGCAGCATCTGGGCGACTGCCGTGTGCGTACCATCGCCATGCAGTCGACGATCGGGCTGGTGCGTGACGCCGAGGTGCATGACCTGGGGCACCCCATTATGATGCCGGTCGGCAAGCCGACACTCGGGCGCGTGATGAACCTGCTCGGCGAGCCTGTGGACGGCAAAGGGCCTGTCAACGACGCTGAGCGGCTGCCGATTCATCGGCAGCCGCCGCCGTTCCTGGCGCAGAACCCCGAGACGCAGATGCTGGTGACAGGCATCAAGGTGATCGACCTGCTGACGCCCTACCGCAAAGGCGGGAAGATCGGCCTGTTCGGCGGCGCGGGTGTGGGCAAGACGGTGTTGATTCAAGAATTGATCCATAACATCGCGCATGAGCATGGCGGCTACTCCGTGTTTGCGGGTGTCGGCGAGCGCACGCGTGAGGGTACGGCGCTCTATCAGGAGATGGCCGGCGCGGGCGTGCTCAACAAGACGGCGATGGTGTTTGGCCAGATGAACGAGCCGCCGGGCGCACGTTCACGGGTGGCGCTCTCCGCGTTGACCGTGGCCGAATATTTCCGCGATACGATGCGTCAGGACGTGTTGCTGTTTATCGATAACATTTTCCGCTTCACGCAGGCCGGCTCCGAGGTTTCAGCGCTGCTGGGCCGCATTCCTTCGGCTGCGGGCTACCAGCCCACGCTGGGTACCGAGATGGGCGAGCTGCAGGAACGCATCACGTCGACCAAGCAGGGGTCGATCACCTCGGTGCAGGCGGTGTACGTGCCTGCGGATGATTACACCGACCCGGCGCCCGCCACCACCTTTGCGCACTTGGACGCCACCACGGAGCTGTCACGTGCGATCGTGGAGCAGGGCATCTATCCGGCGGTAGATCCGCTGACATCCAGTTCGTCGCTGTTGGCGCCCGAAGTGGTGGGTGAGGAGCACATGCGCGTGGCGCGCGGTGTGCAGGAGGTCTTGCAGCGCTACAAGGAGTTGCGTGATATCATCGCGATTCTCGGCATGGACGAACTGTCGGAGTTCGACAAGATGGTCGTGTCGCGTGCGCGCAAGATTCAGCGCCTGCTGTCGCAGCCGTTTCATGTGGCCGAGACCTTCACCGGCATGAAGGGCACGTATG
The DNA here is from genome assembly GCA_964643945.1 of uncultured Lentisphaeraceae bacterium. Taxonomy (GTDB): domain Bacteria; phylum Verrucomicrobiota; class Kiritimatiellia; order RFP12; family UBA1067; genus JAHFSX01. Next base: position 4,123 of record CAZXVN010000412.1, read on the forward strand.
TGAAGCTGGAAGACACGCTCCGCTCCTTTGCGGCGGTCTTGGACGGCAAGTGCGACGAGTTGCCCGAACAGGCCTTCTATATGGTCGGCATGATTGATGAAGTGCTTGAAAAAGCGAAGACGCTCAAATAATCAGGAATCAGGAAGCGGGAAGTAATAAGCCCGTTCCAGACAGGTATGACGACATTCCCATTCAGTATTCTGACGCCGGGCGGCACGATCGTAAGCGGCGACGTGACGCAGATCGAGGTGCGCACCTATGTGGGGTCGCTCGGGGTCATGGCCAAACATGAACCGATGGTGGCGGCTTGTCCGGCGGGCATCGTGCGCATTCAGCAGGAGGGGGTCTGGGTGCGTTTCAAGGCCGACTTGTTTATTCTGACAACCGACGGGAATCAGGCGACCGTGCTCACGTCGCACGCCCAGTATGCCGGTTCTCAATAAGTCTTCCCGCGTGCTGGCGGAGGTTTCTCATGGCTAAAAACGTGTTAGTCGCGCAGTCGGGCGGACCTTCCGCCGTGATCAACAACTCCCTTCGCGGCGTGATTGACGCCTGCCGCGATTATCCGTCGGTGTTCGGGCGCGTGTATGGCGCGTGGCACGGCATCGAAGGCGTGCTGAAAGAGGAGCTGCTGGACATCAGCGCGCAGACTCCGAAAGAGATCCGCTTGCTGGAGAGTACGCCGGCCGCCGGCGCGATTGGAACCTGCCGGTATAAACTGAAGGACAAGCAGACCGAGGATTTCGGCCGGGTGATCGAGGTGCTGAAGGCGCACGATGTCGGCACCTTCTTCTATGCCGGCGGCAACGACTCGATGGACACCGCCAACAAGATCGCCAAGCTCGCGGCGGAAAAGGGGCTTGACCTGGTGGCCACGGGTGTGCCGAAGACGATCGACAACGATGTGGGCGATTCCGAGTTCAAGCTCGTGGATCACACGCCGGGTTACGGCTCCACGGCGCGCTATTGGGCGACGAACCTGCTCGGTGCGAACGAGGAGAACGCGGGCTCGTGCCCGGCCGATCCGGTCTTGGTGTTGCAGGCGATGGGCCGGATGATCGGCTTCATTCCGGCGGCCGCGCGGCTGGCGGACCCTGAGCGCCGGCTGCCGCTCCAGATTTACCTGACGGAGTCCGGCGTCTCAATGCCCGAAATGGCCGACCGGGTGAATGAGGAACTGGGGCGTAGCGGGCGTTGCATCGTGGTGGTGAGCGAAGGGTTCGACGTGGGCGATATCGGCGCGCAGAAGGACTCGTTCGGCCACACCCACTTCGGCGCGAGCGACCGCACGGCGCAACAGGTTATTGTCACCTACTTGAATCAGGTGGGCTTGAAGGCGACGGGCAAGGCGCGCGGCCAGACGGTCGGCACGGACCAGCGGCACTCCGCGCCGCTGGCGTCGGTGGTGGACCTGAAGGAGGCCTACGAGTCGGGGCGGCATGCGGCGGAGATCGCGCGCTCGATCGGCAACGGCTACATGGCTACGATCCTGCGCGAGCCGGGCCCGGTTTACAAGGCGCGCT
>CAZXVN010000413.1:0-4763 GCA_964643945.1 uncultured Lentisphaeraceae bacterium
ATGCGCTGGACCACGCCTTCGTTTTCGCGCTGGCCCTGCGCGGTGTCAAAAACAATCAGCTCGCCCATCCTTGGTACTCCGTGGTGACCGCTGATAATCGCCACCACTTTCCCAGCCGAGCCGGAGATTGGACGGGCATAGAAGATCGAGTTAGGCCAATACGAGTTGCTGCCGTTCAACTCGGACTGTCCTGTGCCGTCCGGATTCATCTTGAAAAGCAGCCGCGAAACGTAGTGAGGAGCATCCGAATACTCCCAGCGGGTATACATTACCCGGCCATCGGACATCACGGTCGGGCACCAGTCGTGATCCTGGTCGAAGCATAGCCGTCGGCGCAACGAACCATCCCCATCGGTAAGGAAAAGGTTGGCCACCGTGTTCCCGCCACCGACGCAGGGTAAGCCCTGCATGACGGCCGTAGAGTCATAGATGATCTTGCCGTTGGGAAGATAGCAGGCGTCGTAGTTATCAACATCCGGTTCCGACTTCGTGATCTGGCGCAGCCCGGTGCCATCGTCTTTGATCTCCCAGATCTGAAAACGCCCCTTTTCGTCCGGCATGGAAAACAGCAGCCGGTCGGCATCGAAATGCAAATCCATGTCGCCTACAAACCGCCCCCCCGCTGGCTTGTGAAACGTCGTCAGCGTGCCGTCCGGCCGCACCGGCGAGAGCGTGTCGATCTCATTTCCGATATCTCCGCGCGGCAAGGCGCAGTTGCCTTGCCAGTTTTGTGGCAGCGCGAGGTTCGCCGGATTACGCCGGATGAGCAGCAGCTTGTCAAAATCCAAAAGCGGGTTAGCCAGCAACGCCTCGGAGGACAACGCCGCCACGTCCGCGGGCGGCGCGTTCGTGCCGCCCATTTTCTCCAGCCGCTCCAAAAACTCTTTGCCGCGCGGGTAACGGCCGCCGAACGTTGCCAGCAGATCCTCGATCGCGAGCCGCAGTGTTTGCGCGGTGTTGCAGACCACGCCTTCCGATGTTTTGAACCCCATCAGCGCCGCCGGCACCGCCGGCGGCTTCGGTGTTTCTGCACCCCCCGCAGCCACACCGCACGCCACCAGACCGGCGGCCAAAAAGCACGTTCTCAAACCGAACCGATCAGAACTCGTCATGAGTGTAGACATTAAACTTTTTCTCCCCAAGGATCAACCGTCCATCCGTTAGAAATCTTTCGAACAACAGACACGTCATGCGCGTCTGCTTTCCCCGTGGTCTTTTGCCCCCGCACAAAAAAATCAGCGTCCTGCAAGTGCCTTTTTCGCCGCCAGCCTTTCTTCGATAGCCCGCGAGGTCTTGGTGACGGCAAGTCCCCCCAATGCCGTACACCGCAACTCGCGAGGCATCTGGCAGCCGACCCGCTGCGCCGTCTCGACAACTTCATCGAACGGAATGACGGGGTCGTAGTCTGCCAACGCCATGTTCGCGCAGGAAAGCGCGTTGCTCGCCGCCAACACGTTCTTGCCGAGACAGGGCACTTCGACGCGGTTGCCCACCGGATCACAAATCAGCCCCAACACATTTTGAAAGGCCATCGACGCGGCGGCCAGGGTCTGCTGCAAGGTGCCGCCCGCCAAAGTCGCCAAGGCGGCCGCCGCCATGCTGGCCGCCGCCCCGCATTCGGCCTGGCAGCCTCCGACCTCCGCCGCAAACGTCCAGCGCGTCGCGATGAAAGTGCCGATCAGGCCGCTGGCCAGCAGGGCCTTCGCCATGTCTTGCTCGGACAGTTTCATTTCTTCAGCCATGGCGATCACCGCGCCGGGCAAGGCTGCGCACGCTCCCGCCGTAGGTGCGGCAACGATGACGCCCATCGCGCTTTTCACTTCCATCAGCGCCGTGACGTAAAGCACGATGCGGTTGAGCGCGCCTCCGTTCAGCAGGTGGCCGCCCCGCATGAGACTCTCGAACTTGCCACATTGATGCCCCAGCACGCGGTCTTCGTAATGCGTGCCGGCGATGCCTTGCTGAATGGAACGACGGAGGATGCGCACGATCTCCACCATCTTGGCAAGGATCTCCGCCTCGGTCAGGTTGCCGCGGGCCTGCTCGTATGCCACGGCCAGTTTCCAGAGCGGCGTGCCGTGTCCGGCATCGTAACGCAGCATGTCATCACAGGTCAAAAAGGGTACGGTCATGCCTTTGCGCGACAGCACCGGCAACACGGGCGACAGGCGCTTCACTTCACGGACGGGGGCACTCTTCCGGAGTACCGCGAGGGTCTCATCACTCAAAAATCGTGCGGCCTTAACCTCAACCAGGCAGCCGGCGGCGGCTTCATGTAACAAAATTTCGTCAGCCTCGGCCACCTCCGTCAAGCGCCGCGCCAGCGCACGTCCGTCACCATCCACCCACAGGAACGTCTCGTGGTAATCGCCGAACAGGGACACTTTGAAACCGTCCAGAGCGATGACCTCCATCATGCCGCCGCCCGTGGAGACGGCGATGAGCGAGTGCGCCTCCCGCGCGCTCCGCAAGGTCAGGCGGTAGGTGTTGGGATGCGCATCGCCGGTATCGACCGTCTCCATGCGGATCCGGACGCCGGCCGCTCGCAGCGCCTGAGGCGAGCCGGGCAGGCGCTCGTCCGCCGCCTCCCACCCCATCAGTCCGCCAAAAAGCCCCATGTCGGAGCCTTGGCTTTCGTGCGTCGTGGGCAGCGACCCGTTGCGGTCGAACTCAACCAGCAGGTCGTCGAACTGTCCGTCCATCAGGTCGCGGGCCAGCCGGCCGATACGCAGGGCCGCGGCGCAGTGGGAACTCGAAGGCCCGCGCATCACGGGGCCGATGACATCGTTGAAAATGCTGACCAGCAAGGTTGACGGCGTCAGGGTGTTAACCGAACAGTTTGAACACGCGCAGGTCATTGCACATCCTTCATCAGCCTTTTGATCGGCTTCGAGAACACGAAGAGCAGGCCGCCGACCCCCAGCGCCATCAGTACGATTTGAAGATAGCGCCCCGGCATCTGGGAAGCATCTTGGATGACCTCCCCGGCAAACAGCCCCGCGATCAGATTGCCGAGCGCGGTCGCCAGAAACCAGATGCCCATCATCTGTCCGGCCAAGCGGCGCGGCGCCAGCTTGGTCACCGAGCTGAGCCCGACCGGGCTTAAGCAAAGCTCAGCCACCGAATGCAGTAAATAGGTCGTGAGCAGCCATGTGGGCAACACCTTCTGACCGCCACCGACCAGCTTGGACGCCATGACCATGACAAAAAAACCGGCCGCCAGCAAGCCGAGCCCCAAAGCGAACTTGTTGGTGAGCGTCAAATCACGGCCCCTCCGCGCCAAAGCAACCCACCCCATCGCGACCAACGGTGCCAGCGTGATAATGAAGATCGGATTCAGCGACTGAAACCAGCCGGTCGGAATCTCAAAGCCGAAAAATATCCGGTGTGTAAAGTTCTGTGCAAAAAGATTGAGCGACGAGCCGGCTTGTTCAAAGCCCGACCAGAACATCGCCGACGAGAGGAAGAGCACGGCGATGACGGCCAAGCGCTTTTTTTCTGTCGCATCAAGTCCAAAGAAGAAAAAGGCGCAGACGAAATAGAGCACCGCTACGGCCACGATGAAATACGTGGTGGCTTTGGCCAAGGCCAAGGGATTGATCTGGATCACGCCGGCCCACGTCAGCGCGGTGACCACGAGGATTGTCCCGAGGAACCCGCCGAGCATCAGCCAGTCCTTCTGCTTCGCGCCGCCGCGATGCCCCGGATACTTGCCGCATTCGCCGAGATACTTGGACGTGAAGTGGTATTGAAGAAGTCCGAGCACCATGCCGATGCCTGCCACGCCAAACCCGTAGCGCCAGTTCACCTTCTCTCCCAGGGCACTGGCGATCAGCGGGCCGATCGCGGCACCCAGATTGATGCCCATGTAGAAAATGGTGAACCCGGCATCCCGTCTCGAACCGCCTTCCGGATAAAGTTCTCCGACAATGCCGCTCACGTTCGGCTTGAGCATCCCGGTACCCAACACAACAAAAACCAGTCCCAAGAAAAACATGTTCGTGGGCGCCAGCGCTAGCGTGAACTGGCCAATCATGATCAAGATGCCGCCGTACCAGACCGACCGTTGTGCGCCGAGGAAACGGTCAGCGATCCAGCCGCCCGGCAAGGCTGCCAGATAAACGCTCGCCGTGTAAAGGCCGTAGATAGCCGTGGCGACGGTGTCCGTCAACCCAAGCCCACCCCTGACTACCGCATCCGTCATAAACAGAACGAGCAGCGCCCGCATGCCATAGAAGCTGAAGCGCTCCCACATCTCGGTCATGAACAGCGTGTACAAGCCACGCGGATGGCCTTGCGGCACGCTGTCATGAACCGTGGCGGCAGAAACCGGGGATAGAGTCGACATAGGTGGTTTACCTCGGCGTTTTCAAACAAAATGAGCCGCTGCCGCAGGTGAAACGGCAGGCGACCGGACAGACAGACGCTATTTTTTTCTCTCAGCACACTGGCGGAGGGCGGACCGGAGTTGCGCGCATTCCGCTTTGCCAGCGGGGCCGAGCGGTTGGCGCGGGGCGCCGCAGTCATGCCCCATAATACCGCAGGCGGCCTTGACCCATTGCGTGTATTTGCCGCCGCCTTCCATCAGTTCGAGCGTGGGCAGCAACTCAAAGAACAGCTTGCGCGCACCGGCGTAGTCCCGCTTGGTTACGGCCAGCTCATAGAGCCGGACGTGCGAGGCGGGCAAGACGTTGGCCACGCCCCCCACCCACCCGATCGTGCCGACCATGAGGCATTCCAGCGCGATGGTGTCGCACCCGCAG
>CAZXVN010000414.1:0-6720 GCA_964643945.1 uncultured Lentisphaeraceae bacterium
CGTGTGTCAGGCCTTGCCGGTCGTTGCCAGTCGCTACGCTTTGTTGCAGCCGCCCGTCATCCAGACCTGTACGGTCGCCGCCGCTCGTTTGCCGCAGCGGCATCACTGCGGCCAGCGCACCGGCAGCCGCCTCGCAGGCTCCTTGCTTGCCGGATGCGCACGCCGCCGTTTTCACATCCCCGGTGTGGCAGCCGCCTTCAATCCTGTCGAGCGCCTGCCACATCGCCGGGCGCGGGCGGCGGCAGCCTGTCCGCCGGGGCGCGGCCTTTGCGCGTCGCTCCAAGTCTGTTTCATCCCTCATCCTTCAGCCTTCATCCTTGTCGCGCCGCCCCAGCCCGCACGCCCGGAGTCCTGCCGGCTGCCGCCACTCCGCGCCCGGCCAGCATCAATGTCAGCTACCGCGCCATCTAAGCGCGGAGGGCCTCGCTCGCGCATCCGCACCCCGACGCGCCACGAGCGGGCTAGTCCGCATCCCGCCCGCAAGTGCCGCTAACGGGGGCGGAAGCCGCTCACTCGGCAAAGGAATACACGCCGCCAATTTAGGCGGCTCTACAGCTTCAGCCGCGTTCCCCACACGCGGCGATCCGCTGACGCGTCAGCTCTGCGAGGCGTGGCAGGTGTAGCAACTCACCGTTTCACGCGAAGTTGCTACACGTCATCAAGGCGCGGCGGCTGCCACATGCCATGCGGCAGCACCCGCGCCCACACCTGCACACTGCCACGGCTCAGCGCCACCCGCCTGTATGGCCGGTGCGGGTTGCCCGGCGCACGCCTTCAACACAGGACAACGGCGGCTGCCACCCGCTTGAATGGCCGATGCGGGTCGCCCGGCACCGCCTTCAACATCCGGCCCGGCTGCCGCTGGGGGACTCGGTGCGGCAGCGTACGCAGCACCGCCGGCTGGGGGCGGGGGCCGTTGCGTTAGCACGGGCAGGCATGGGGGGGGAACGAAGCAAGGGGGGGAGGCCCCAAAACCGGGGGAAAGGGGGGCGGTGGCCTCTGGCGGGAGACACTGTTATTGAAAATTCGCACAAAAATTTCTCACGACACTTTTGCGCAAAAAATTCACAAAAAACCAGTTAGGGTCCAAAGTCACCGCTGTGGGGCGGCGCGGTAGCGACGTACCCACCAGCGGTTGGTTAAGTGATCTCATTATTCACATGTAGTCTGCGGAAACGGTCGTACAACGGCATCCATCGGTGCAAGTACATGAGGGAAGCGGGAGTTCTGGTGTCCGTGACAAGGGAAACCGCTTTCCCGCAATGGCGCGGCACTGCGGGCAGGATGCTTCGTCATTACAACCGAGGACTTCAACGATTCTGACATCTGCACATCTGTAGTCTGACAGCTTGCGCTTGTGAATCCCAAAGAAAAACAACATGCGGATACTCGTCTCGGCATCGAGATGAATCCCTGTCTCTGGCATCTCGTCGAACCATTTCTTGGCGGAACTGGACCCCAAAAGATGCATCATGCCTGCACCGAGACGGAAGGCGTCCAACAAGTCATGTTGAATGTGCATGAGCAACTGCGGCGTTTCATCAAACATGGCTTTTAGAACAATCAGGTCGGATTCGGGATTGTAGCGTTTCCAGTCGATCCCCATTCCTCGTGAAAACACCTGCAAAGCCTCGTACTTAGCCATTCTCAAAACGGCCCCTCTAAAATCCCGGCCAGTCAGCAAGGCAAGGACATCCTGCTCGGCTTGGTTCCTCTCGGCGTCCATTTCTGCCTTGAACTTCTCGGCCGGTTGGCGACCGAGGGCTGTGCATTGGAATCCAATGACGTCTCTGGTCAGTTCCTCAAGAGATGATCTGTCATATTCAATGAGTCGTGTTACGAGGTCGGACTTTCTGCCGGAGCATTTGAGGCCACGCTGTTTCAGGAGATCTTTGAGGTCCGTAGCCTTGAACTTTATGTCAACCTTGGCTTCCAACGGACAAAGTTCGATGTATCCATCGTCGGCAAATCTCTTGATCGCGCACGCCGGACTCTCGCCAAGCACGTCGTTCCAGTAATCGGGAAAGCAATCGCTTTTCGCGTAGGAGAGGAACTTTGACAACAAAAGCTGATGGGCGCGTGACACTTGCCAGTCTGATGCTCTGCCGATGTCAAACATTTTGACCTTTCCTTTCTTCCGCCCAACGCTCAAGACAACCGACGGGGCGTCGTGTCCACGGTCGGCTCATCGGTGGTTAGGTGTTCGTCGTGTTGGCCAACGATAGTCCGTAACTCCTTCCGCTCTTGGTGCGGATGATAACGCCATGGTCTGCAGCAAAGTAAAGCGCATACTGAATATCGTCCTTCCGGAATGCGGAAAGCAGGCCGTAGATTTCGGTCTGGAGAATGCCCGGTCGCTGACTGATAAACTGAAGCGCAGCGTCTCGAATCTCATGATAAAACGGGTCGTTCTTTACGAAGTCGCTGTACTCGCGCTTCACAGCATCCAACTCGCTCTGTAGCGTTCCTCCTGAATTGATGTTCTGTTGCTTCCAGGATTCAGCCAGTGCAGCGTAAGCACTGCGCGCAGCGGAGAAGTCACCTTCGGCGCGACTGCGGCACACGAGGTCGGTGTAGAGCGCAATCGAATCGCTTCTGTCTGGGAATTGCATGTAATTCCTTTCACTTAACCTGATATTGATCGTCACGCATATTTCTGGAGCGGCACCCGCCGAAACGGCACAAACAGCGCCGCCGCACCTTTCCCGGATAGGTTAAGCCCAGGCGGCGTTTAGGTCAATGCGGATTTCCGGCCACTTCAACATCGCCCACCACGACATCGACCGGTTTCGCCGCTTCCCGTTCGCCGGCAGCCCGCACCGCCTCCATGATCCGCGCGAACTCGGCCGCGTTCTCGATCTTGACCACACCGGCCATGCCGGACAGGTGTACGTTCGTGTTCTGGTTGATCTCCAGTTTCAGCGGCGCGTCGAGCCCGAGGCTCTTTTCAAGATCCTCCAGCGCCCGCAGCCTGTCGGCCGCGTTGCGCGAATGCTCCACAATGTGTTTGCGCTTTTCGAGGATCCACACGCGGTCAACCCCCATGCGCGAAATCGAGTCCTCGCGCAGGTACGCGATCCGCGCCTTGACAGTCGCGTCCCGCATGAGGCGCGCCGCCGACGCCGACGCCGCGTCGCGGTCGGTCGCGCCGAACGCCCGGCAGTAAGCTTCCGTGTTGTTGCCCCAGCACTCCCCCGCCACCTCCTGGCAGTAGGTCTCGCGCTTGCGCGAGCGCAGCGCCTGCGCCGCAGGCGCGAAATCCTTGTCTCTGTCGAAAAGGTCGGGCAATGGCGTGTTCATATTCCACCCATACCAAATAACCCCCGGGGCCGACAACATAAATAATTATTGTGTGAGACACATTGACATAAGAAAACATCGTGTGTTATGTTTATCCCGACCGAACGAAAAAGAACGAAAGGAGAGTTATGCCCGAGCAAGGCTTAAACGACAGGCTCCTGACCCGCTCCGAAGTCGCGGCAATCATGCGCGTGACCACGCGCGCGGTTTACCTCTGGTCGAGGCAGGGCATCCTGCGCCCCGTCCGGCTTCCGGGGCGGAAACAGAACCTCGGCTACCTCGCGAGCGAGGTCCAAAAACTCCTCACCGGCAAGGTATGAACGCATGCCGCATGCGCCATTCACAAGCCGGTGGACGCCGGTGCCGGCCCAGGTGTACGAGCTGGCGCGGACGGCAAGCCCCTTCACCGCGCTCGTCTGGATCTCCATGCTGGGCGACGCCACCAGACACGAGACCTGGCAGACAACCCGCAAAATCGAAGCCGTCATGGCGGAAACGGGCTTCGCCAAAAACACCGTGCTCAAGGCGTACGCCGAACTGATCGAGGCCGGTTTCATCACCGCCCTCTCGGGCGGCGGCGGCACCCGCCGCACCGTCACCTTCGCACTCACCCCCATAGCCAACTACGCGGGCAAGCCGCCGACACCCCCGGATTCAAAGCCCTCCAAACCGATAGGAAACTGGTAATGCACACACCCAAGCAACCGCGCCCCGCATTCACGCCGCCGACAGAGGACGAAGTCGCCGACTATGCGGCGGGCCTCAACTTCACCGATCCGCGCGACATCGCGAAGCGCTTCATCGCCTGTTACGCGCCTGCCTGGCGCGACACCAGCGACCGCCCGATCCAGAACTGGAAACTGAAATTCCGTCAGGTGTGGGCGAAGCGGAACCCGAAGCCGCAATCACGGGCACGGCAGCAGAAACCCGTGGGCAACTGGTAGCGATAGCGAAAGGCCGGCATGCCGCAGACAGATATTGAAAACGACCTCGACCTCGCCCTCATCGGCTGCTACCTGCTCGATTTCGAAGCGGCCGCCACCGAGGCGGCCGACTTCTCGATCACGGCGGAGATGTTCGTCTCGCCCAGGGCCAAGGCCGTTTTTGAGGCGGTGCACGCGCTGCACGCCGAGAAACGCCCCATCGACCCGCTCACCGTGCGCGAACGCCTGATCGCGTCCGACGCGGACATCACGCAGTTCCTCACCCAGGCGATCGACGTCACGCCCACCGTCGCGCACACCGCCTATTACGCGCAGCTCGTGCGCCAGAAACACGAGTCGCGCCGCCTGCGCGGCATCCTCTACGCCGCCGTGCGGCGGCTGGACGACCAGCCCGCCGACATGGTCCAGGCCGACCTCATGCGGCAGCTTGAGAAGAACGACAACGATCCCGCCAAAGACGGCATCACCTTCGCCGAGGCCACGGCCCAGGCCGTCGAGACCTTCCAGACCATCGCCGAAGGGCGCTCCGGGATCAAGACCGGCTTCTCCTTCATCGACACCAGCGGCGGCATCCAGCCCGGCGAGCTGATCGTCATCTCCGGCAAGGCCGGGAGCTGCAAGACCACGCTCGCCCGCCAGATCCTGGAGCACGTGTGCGGCACCGGGAAAATCCCGTCCGCGCTCATCACCCTCGAAATGACCGAATCGCAGATCGCCGGCCAGGCCCTCACGAACCACTCGCACACCAGCTACCGCAAATTCATGGCCGGCGTCGCGACACCGCAGGACTGGTCGCGGCTCTTCGCGTCCAAAACGGTCACGGAGGGCTGGCCGCTCGCCATCACCGCCCGCGCACGCACCCCGACGCGCATCGCGGCCTTCGTCCGCAAGGTCGTGCGCCGGGGTGCCCGCCTCATCGTGCTCGACTACCTGCAGGCCACCTCGCCCGACGCCTCGATGGCCAAGGCGAACATCGAGCAGCAGATCACCAACGCCTCGAACACGGTCCGCGACCTCGCGGTCAACCTCGGCGTCGCGTTCATCATCGTGTCGACCGAATCACGCGAAGGCGAGCTGCGCTATTCCGACGCGATCCGCTACGACGCGTGGAAGTGGCTGCGCATGATCCAGCCGGAGGAGAACAACGACGACAACCCGGTCTTCCATCTCGAAATCAAGAAAGACCGCTTCGCGCCCGTGCCGAAATCCGTGAAGCAGCTCTACCGCGTCGGCAACCGGCTTCTTTCAAGCGACGAGTGGCTCGCGTACACCAAAACGAACAAGGGGCAGCGGGAATGACACCCGCGTTCAACGCCTGCGCGAACTGCCTTCACTTCGAGGGCGACACCGAAACCGTCCGCCGGTTCCTGCAGGGCCGCCTGCAGGAAGTCTATCTGCACCGGTGCCGAAAGCACCCGGCCCGCGAGGATGCCGGCGCGGTTCACGAAGAAAGCTTCGTGAGCCGCGCCGAAGCCGAATTCAAGGCCAATGGCTTCGACAAGCCGGTCGGTCGTATAGATGGGTTAATACAAGGCGAACTCTTTTGAGCAAAGGGCAACAACGTCAGCGACCACCGAACCCGTAAGCCGAAGGCTAACGAGGGTTTGGTGTCAACTTGTTGGCCGATAGCAGCTTTAAAGGCTTACTGCGCGTAGGTGCCCTTGGCATAGAGTTTCTCACCTATGAAGACGCGGCAAACCGCATACTTCTCCTTGGTCTGAAGGCAGTAGTATCGCGCGATTGTCTGTGCTATCTCCTCAACGTTAGCCTTTGAAGTGTATTTGTCGGATGTGAGGGTGACGAAGAGCGTGTTGGAGTTGATAGCGATGTCCGTGACTGCGAGGTTATCCATGGCCCACTTTTTAAACTTCTCTTTAGCTTCGGCCCTATTAGTGTCACCTTGTCGTTGGGAGAGATCACTTGTTGGTTTCGTTTCGGCAGGGGGAGTGGAAGGATCTGCCTTTCGCGCAGATTCTACGGGCTTCCGTGGGCGTCGTGAAAGCTCTTCGGCAATGAGTCGCCACGCCATGGAATCGACAGGGTAGTCCTTGCTGAGGCGATTCAGCGTTTCCGTATCCATTTCGGCGACGCGGCGACGCATTTTGCTGTCGCCGCAGCCGACCGTAACCATCGTCAGGATGCTCGCAAGTAAACAGAGAAGTGAACGGCGAAGAAGCATCATGGTGCGAGTCTCCTTGTCTTTGCTATGCGGACAGTGTTATTGAGCCTACCTCACGTCGGATTCAAACCCTTACGAGTTATTGTGAATCGTAGAACTTCGGACGGCAGACAGCAAGAGCCAAGTTGCATCACCCTAAAAGCCCGATCATCAGTTCCGGCCCCGGCTTCGCGGATACACGAAGCCGGGGCCGTTTCCTTCCCGCCGCGGGGACCCCCATCCCCGCGACGTAAAGGTCATCGCCTGCGGCGCTGCCAGACGCCGCCGCCCCGCCGCCATTCCCTCCGGGCGGGGGCG
>CAZXVN010000415.1:0-25801 GCA_964643945.1 uncultured Lentisphaeraceae bacterium
CTTGACCTCTTCGCCGTCGTCCAGCGCGAACTCCTTGGTCACCTTACAGGGCTTCACGCCGGCCTTCTCGAAGTGCTTCACCTCCGCCTTGGGCAGGCGTGAAGGTTTCTGCTCATCGAAGCCCAGCTGCGCCGCGCGGTAGCCGTCCGTCTCAGGCGTTTTCACCTGAACAACCGGGCAAGGCCCCGCCTCAATCACGGTCACTGCAATCCGACGCCCCTGGTCATCATAGACCTGCGTCATCCCGACTTTTCTGCCAATTAAGCCTTCCATGGTGTTCACCGTCCTTAGATTCGAATTGTGATGTCCACGCCAGCAGGCAGATTCAACTTTTTGAGCTCGTCGACGGTTTTCGCCGTCGGGCCCACGATATCCAACAACCGTTTGTGCGTGCGCATCTCAAACTGGTCCATGGACTTCTTGTCCACATGAGGACTGCGGTTGACCGTGAAACGCTCAATCCTCGTAGGAAGAGGAATGGGTCCCACGACCTGTGCCCCGGTGCCGCGAGCTGTGTCGATGATATCGCTCACAGCCTGATCCAGCACCCTGTGATCGTACGCTTGCAAACGAATGCGTATGCGCTGACTTTGCATTCTAACGTTACCTGTTCAGTAGTTGTTCTCTCACCGTCCGCGGCACGACCGCAAATTCGCCAGGTTCCATCGTATAGCTGGCGCGGCCGCGCGAAAGCGACCGAATTGCGGTTGAGTACCCGAAAAGTTCTGCCAACGGCACCTGCGCGCGCACGATCTGCATGTCTCCACGCGTCGTCATGTCACGCACCGAACCGCGTCGGCCGTTAATATCCCCCATGATGTCGCCGACATGATCGGCAGGCGTCACGATGTCGAGGGACATGATCGGCTCCAACAATTCCGGCGCTGCGGCCAAAGCCGCCTCGCGGAACCCCATCACGGCCGCGGTCCTAAAAGCCACGTCTGTCGCCGTTTCCTCATCCGTGATCACGACCGCCGTGACCTTTGCCAGCACGTCCGTCATCGGATATCGCGCCAAGACACCGGTCAGGATGCCGTCCGTCAATCCTTGCTCTACGCAGTCAGCCAGTTTCCCGTCCGGGAGCTTCTGCCGCACGGTGGAGGAAACCTCCACCGCATGACCGCTGCCCCGCTTCTGAGGAACCACCTCAACCGTCAGTTGCGCATAATGACGCTTTCCGCCCAGCTCGCGGTCGAAGAGATACGTACTCTTCCCCGGCACGGTCACGGTCTCGTAATATGACACCATCGGACGGCCCGTGTTGGCCTCACATTTGAACTCGCGGCGCAAACGGTCCACCAGAATCTCCAGATGAAGCTCGCCCATGCCGCTCAAAATCGTCTGCCCCGTCTCCGGATCCACGCGTACCCGGCAGGTCGGATCCTCCGCCGAAAGAAGGCCCATGGACTCGGTCAACTTGTCCTTGTCCACTCGGGCTTTCGGCTCAATCGCCATAAACATCACCGGCTCGGGAACCATGATGCGCTCCAAATAAACCGGCTGGTGCTCCGTGCACAACGTGTCGCCCGTCGTCGCTTCCTTCAGACCCACGATCGCGCCGATCTCGCCCACACCCAACTCCTCCACCTCAGTCTGCGCGTCCGCGAACAACCGGACAATCTTCAACACGCGCTCGCGTTTGCGGGCACGCGTGTTGTACACGTTCTGCCCCTTCTTCAACGTCCCCGCATAGATGCGCACGAAAAACAAACGGCCCACATACGCGTCGGTGGCAATCTTGAAGACCAGCGCCGTCAGCGGCGCCGACGCGCTTCGCTCACGCGTGACCTTGTGCTCGCTCTTCACGTCCGTGGCCTCAACCGGCGGACGGTCCAACGGCGAAGGCAAATACCACATCACCGCATCCAACAACTGCTGAACGCCCTTGTTCCGCAAGGACGATCCGCACAACACCGGAACCAGCTTGCCCGCGATCACCGAACGGCGGACCGCCCCGCGAAGCACCTCGGCCGACAACACCGGCTGCTCGAAGTACGCCTCCATGACCGTCTCGTCCGCCTCAGCCACCTTCTCGCACAGCGTGGCGCGGGCCGCGCTCGCAACGTCCTTCAGCTCAGCAGGTATCTCACCTTCTTTGACCTCGCGGCCCTCGCTGCTCTCCTCGTAAAAAAGAGCCTTCATCTCCAAAAGGTCGATCACGCCGCCGAACGTCTCCGCCTGCCCGATCGGCAGTTGCACACACACGGGGTTCGCATGCAGCTTGGCGCGGATCTCGCAGACACACGACTCGAAGTCCGCGCCCATCCGGTCCATCTTGTTGATGAACGCGATGCGCGGCACGTTGTAGCGGTCCGCCTGACGCCAAACCGTTTCCGACTGCGGCTGTACGCCTCCCACGGCACAAAAAACGCCCACAGCGCCATCTAAGACGCGCAATGAGCGTTCCACTTCAATCGTAAAGTCCACATGTCCGGGTGTGTCGATCAGGTTGATTCGCACGTCCCGCCAGGAACAGGTGATCGCGGCGCTGGTGATCGTGATCCCACGCTCGCGTTCCTGTATCATCCAGTCGGTGACAGTGTTGCCTTCGTCCACATTGCCGAGACGGTGCGTGCGCCCTGCCAAGAAAAGAATCCGCTCGGTCGTCGTGGTTTTGCCCGCATCGATGTGGGCCACGATCCCGATGTTCCGGACGTTACAAAGCGACACGTCGCCGCCGCCACCCGGCTGTTGGCCGGCTGTCGCAGCATTACGCTTGTCTGCCTTGCTTTCCAAGACGCTCACCATTCACCCTGACTTATCAAAGAACAATGGATGTTCCCGGCACCTTGCCGGCTTATCCGGATACCGCTGCGGGAGGGTTCCCGCAACCTCTCGAAAAACTGTTCGGGCGACCGGCGGGCCGCCCTGTCGCACTCACCACGCGTAGTGCGCAAAAGCCTTGTTCGCCTGCGCCATCTTATGCGTGTCGTCGCGCTTCTTGATCACGTTGCCCTGATTATTGTAAGCTTCGATCAACTCCAGCGCCACCGCCTTCGGCATCGGGGTCCCGCGGCGCGCACTCGCGTACATCGACATCCAGCGGAGGGCCAGCGACAACTGACGAGCCGGACGGATCTCGACGGGAACCGGATAGGTCGTGCCGCCCACGCGGCGTGACTTCACTTCCACCTTCGGCTTCATGTTCGCGATCGCCACGTCCATCACCTCGATCGGATCCTTGCCCGTCTTCTCTTTCAACTCTTCGATCGCGCCATACACGATGCGCTCCGCCGTGGTCTTCTTGCCGCTCTTCATGAGCGCGCGGACAACGCGAGCCACCAGCGCACTGTTGAATTTCGGATCTGCGGACTGCTCCCGCTTGATTGCTCTACGCCGTCTTGCCATGATTACCCTCTAACACATCGTTGTACGGGCGACCGGTCGGCCGCCCCTAAACTTATTTCTCAACCTTCTTAGGACGCTTCACGCCGTACTTCGAACGGCTACGGTTGCGCCCGGCCACACCCAAGCTGTCGAGACAGCCGCGGACAATGTGATAGCGGACACCGGGAAGATCCTTGACACGACCGCCGCGCACCAGCACGACGCTGTGCTCCTGAAGATTGTGACCCTCGCCGGGTATATACGCCGTCACTTCGTAACCCGTCGTCAGACGGACACGGGCAACCTTGCGCAACGCCGAATTCGGCTTCTTAGGCGTCTGCGTCTTCACGACGAGACAGACCCCGCGACGCTGCGGACATCCCTTCAGCGCGGGCGACTTGCTCTTCTTGCGCAACGGGGTACGCCCCTTACGCACTAACTGGTTGATCGTCGGCATCGAATACTAATCCTTCCCGATTGGAAATAAATGAATAAATAATTTACCATACCCTGCCGCTTACACGCAAGTACGATTTTTAATTTTTTTCGCTCGCCGCACGCAGCCGTTGTTCGTTTGTTCCCGCTCCGCAGGCGGGGGGCTTACTTGTTGCTCAGCGCCGCCACGCCGGGCAGCTCTTTGCCTTCGAGGAACTCGAGGGAGGCGCCGCCGCCGGTGGAGATGTGGGTCATCTTGCCGGCCAGGCCGCTCTTGTTGACCGCGCTCACGCTGTCGCCGCCGCCGATGATAGAGACCGCGCCGCTGTCGGCCACCGCCTGGCAGACGCCTGTGGTGCCGCCCGCGAAGGGCTTCATCTCGAAGCAGCCCATCGGCCCGTTCCACACCACCGTCTTCGCGCCCTTGATGGCCGCCGCGTACAGCTCCGTGGTCTTGGGCCCGATATCAAGCGCCATCCAGCCCGCCGGGATGTCGTTGCCGACCACCTGCGTGTTGGCTTCGGCGGCGAAGACGTCGGCTGCGATGTTGTCGACCGGCAGCAGCAGCTTCTTGCCGCTGGCTTTGGCCTTGGCAATCATCTGGTTCGCGTACTCGAGCTGGTCGAGTTCGCACAGCGATTGGCCGACGTCGTGGCCCATCGCCTTGAGAAAGGTGTAGGCCATGCCGCCGCCGATGATCAGCGCGTCGACCTTGTCGAGCAGGTTGTTCACCACCGCCAGCTTGTCCGAGACCTTGGCGCCGCCGAGGATCGCCACGAACGGCCGGGTCGGGTGCTCTACGGCAGAGCCCAGATACTCGATTTCCCGTTCCATCAGAAAACCGGCCACGTTGTCCTTCATGTATTTGCAGATCACGGCCGTCGAGGCATGGGCGCGGTGCGCAGAACCGAAGGCATCGTTGCAGTAGAGGTCACCGTAGGAGGCGAGCTTCTGCGCCAGAACCTTCTGCTTCTCTTTGAGCGCGGCTTTCTTGGCCTTGTACTCTTCATCGCTCATCTCGTCGGTCTTCTTGACCTTGCCCTCTTCCTCTTTGTAGAAGCGGGTGTTCTCGAGCATCACAATGCCGCCGGGCTTAAGCGCCGCGACTTCGGCATCCGCATTCGCGCAGTCGACCGCGAAGGTCACCGGCTTACCCAACACCTGAGCGAGGTGTTCGGCCACCGGCTTCAGCGAAAAGTCGGCCTCGTAGCCCTTTCCTTTCGGGCGGCCCAGATGGCTCATCAGCACGAGGCTGCCGCCCTTTTCCAAAACG
Organism: uncultured Lentisphaeraceae bacterium; assembly: GCA_964643945.1. Taxonomy (GTDB): domain Bacteria; phylum Verrucomicrobiota; class Kiritimatiellia; order RFP12; family UBA1067; genus JAHFSX01. The sequence goes on from CAZXVN010000415.1 coordinate 5,036, forward strand.
TAGTTGATCGACGGCAGAGCACCTTGGACACGGGTATCGTCGGTGATCACGCCTTCTTTGACCGGCACATTGAAATCCACGCGCATCACAACGCGCTTGCCCTTCAGGTCCACATCGCGCAAGGTCTTCTTGTTCATGGTTGGCTAATCCTCATGTATGGGGTTGAAAAATGTTTTTTAGTTTAGCACATCCGGTTCGGGAAAGTACACCGGACTTTTCCTTCCCTTCCCGCAAAAACACGACCTCGGATGCCTGCTCATTCGTCAATCAAACAAATCGGCATGGGTACCCATGGCTTCCAGAATGAGCGCATCCTCGGTGAGCCTGTAAATCAAAATCCGGTCGGGCTGAATGTGACAATCGAAGTTGCCCGACCATTGCCCGGTAAGCGGGTGGTTCTTATAGCGAACACCAAGCGCTTCGCCTTGCTGGAGCTTCTCAAGAATCCCTTTCAAAAGAGCCATATCTGCTCATCGCGCCTTCATGCGCTTGAGCGCCTTTCTGAACCGGGATGTCTGCTGGATGTCTCGCATGGACAGGCTCACAAATCGTCAAAGAGCGCGTTGACCGTTTTGTAGCGTTTGGCCTTGATTTTGCCTTTTGCGATTGCCTCGCCATCTTCAAGCGCCGCGACGGTTTCGCGGTTGAATTCCTTGGGAACACTCAATGCGAACGGGATTTCCTTACGCAGCGCCACCTGGCTCAGGAACAGCGTGATGGCGGAAGAGAGGCTTAGCCCCAACCGTTCGACAACGGCTGTGGCGTCGTCTTTCAAGGTTTCGTCCAGTCGGACATGAACGGATGCGGTACGAATCATGGAACCCCCTGTGATGGCTTCAAAATGGATACATCGTAACCCATATGGCTGCTATTGTCAACCACCGCATGGTGGGGTAAACGACTTGAATCAATTCAACCCCGTCAATCAGATAAATTAACAACCCGTCCGATTCAATATGGCACTCCCTGTAGCCGGTGTAGTTATCAGTCCTCGTTCAGGATATCGGCGATCAGTTCCTCCGCCGAGTTGAACGGGCCGCTAAGATTTCTGCCGAGCCGCACATCCTCATTGTTACCCATGTGTCAACTTGTAGAGACACTAAGGACAATCAGAATGCCGGCCCCCTTCTCCGGGTCTTGGCGTGAGACCGACGTGCGTGCGGTCTTGGAGTGCGCGCGGCAAGCGGTATCCCGCGCGACGCCGCTTTCCTTCAGCGCCTTCTCTTTCGGGGCGTTTGAAGAACCTCCCTTCGGCTCGCGGGGACGCTCGCCCTCCAGAGCGAAGCGGAAACCGTGGGCGTGGAGGGCGAGTGTCCGCACGAGCCGCTAAGGTCTTCTTGTCTTGGCTCTGCCAGTACAGGTAATCTTCCCATGCCTCGTCAGTCCACAGAAGGTTCATGTCAGTCCTCGATCAGAGCGCGCTTCTTCAGCTTTCCCGCCTCGGCTTTCGCGATGGATTCGCGGAGGCGGCTCATGTTCTTTTCGCTGTAGAATGGATCCGCGACCTCGAACGGGATCTTGCCCAGTCTGAGCGACTGGCGGATGAAGACGTTGAAGGCCGTCGTCAGGTTCATCCCGAGTTCTTTGAAAAGAATCTCGGCGTTTTCCTTGATCTCGCGGTCAAGCCGCAGGGTGACGTTCACCGTGGCGTTTTGCATGGAATAGCTCCTTGATTGCACTTAGTATGACAAATAATCTGGTGCGGATCAAGTGCAATGCACGGGATTGCCGCTGCCGACAAGGCTGCGGCGGAGCAAGCGGCAACGGATCAAGTGGCTGCTGACAAAGCCGCCGCTGATAAGGCCGCTGCCGACAAGGTTGCGGCGGATCAGGCGGCGGCTGACAAGGCGGCTGCCGACAAGGTTGTCGCAGACCTCACAACCGAGCGGAACACACTGATACTGGATATGCCAAACGAACTTCCCCTCCTTTTCCCCCGAAATGTCCCCACGTTACCGGAACTATTAAGGGGGTGAATGGTTTCCCCGTTCGCTCAAAAAAGGAGAAGGTATGGACTCTACTACGATGAAGGGCACGGTCCAGGGGTATTTCGACCGGGCTTTCGATGAGATGACCGACAAGGAGCTTGAAACCCCGCTCGCCAACAGCGGCCTGGGTGTGAAAGCCAAGCTGGCCCCGAATTCGGGGACGTTCGTCCAGTTCCGCAAGTTAAAGCTATCTGGACTACGGCGAGGCGGGTTCCCCGACACGCCGGACCCTGGCCCCGGCGTTCAAGTGCCAGGACATCACGATCACCGGCACGCTGTTGACCTGCGCGGTGCGCATGGGCTTCCAGGCGATGGTGGTCGAGCGCAACTTCGGCCTCAATCTGGCTAGGCGAGTTGACAAAAGACGTCAAAAGAGGTCGGAATGTGTTCCTGTTCGGGTCAGGTAAAGCAGCAACGCCCCCGCGTCGACTTCGTAAATCAGCAGCCAGTCCGGTGCCACATGACATTCGCGGCAACCGGAAAAACTACCGGAAAGCGCATGGTCGCGATTCTTTGGCGGCAGCGGTTTCTCCGCGGCCAATGTCTTCACCACCGTATCGAGCAAAGACATGTCGAAGCCACGTCTGACGGCCTTTTTCAGATCCTTGCGGAATCGGGCTGAAGCGACGATCTCAAGGCTCATCGTCCGTCTCCGCCTTGATTTCCGAAAGCAGGTCGGAGAATTTCGCGTAGCGCTTTCCTGTTTTGTCCTTCCGCAGCCGCCGCACCTCTTCCATCGCCTCGATCGTCTCCCGGTTGGGGACACGACGTGAAGGCGTAAACGGCAGGCGCTGCTCGCGGACTGTTTGACGGACAAAACACACAAACGCTGAAGTCAGACTCATTCCGAAGTCCGAAAAAACCTCCTCGGCTTCTTTCTTCAACTGCATGTCGATTCGTATACTTAGATTCGTGCTGGGCATACTCGACCCTCCTTTGAGCCATGTCCGTTAAGATAACGCATTTACTCGTGCATCGTCAATACACCGCAAAAGGATTTCTGCGCACTGAGCGACAGCCCTCTAATACAGAAACCCGAACAGCCACAGAGGGAGTTGGTTGCCAAAGCCGTATTCGATTCCGTCTGCGACAATGAAAGATCCGGTTCAACCTTTCAGCCACTTGATTCTGATTTCCTTATCCAGCGGCTTGAACTCCGGGTCGCCGGTGACGAGTTCAGCCCTAAGTCGTTTGGCCAGCGCGGCGGCGAAAGCGTCGACCGGACTGAGCCTGAAGCGGGATTTGAAGTCTGCCGCCAAATCGGCCAGTCCGCGATCCGCCGGATGGAATTCGATGGGCAGGGCGCTGAGTATTTTGGCGGCTTCTTCCCAGGCCTTTGCGTATGTTCGGCCCATTCTTCGGCCAAGGGCTTGCCCCCGGGCTTGCGCCTGAGCAGTCCGAAACCGCGCTCGATCATGGCGGCGGTCACAGGTTTGAGCAGAATGCCCTCCTCCGTGGCAGAGACAATGGCACGGGTGCCGTCCTCAATGAGGAAAAGCTTGCGTAGTCGTTGCGGGATCACCACCTGGCCTTTAGTGGTGAACCGGACGGTATCACTCTGCATTGTCGTATTCATGGCTTAAAGTGTGCCTTTCTTAAAGAAGTCCGTCAAACCAAATTATATCAGAATTCCGAAAGCGATACGGCTCACGGGGACGCTCGCCCTCCAGGTGCGACCCCATCGCCAAGAGGCACCCTCGGCTCATCTGTCAGCCCGACAGACACAAAACGAAAACGCCGCCCCCGCTGACGCGGGAACGGCGCTCTACGAAACGATAGCCGGTCGCTCGCTTACTTCGCGATAACCTTGACCATCTCCAACACCTTGTTGGAATAGCCCCACTCGTTATCGTACCAGCTCACGATCTTGGCGAAGGTCGAGTCCAGCATGATACCCGCCTCGGCGTCAAAAACCGAGGTCTTGGCCTCGCCGCGGAAATCGGTTGAGACAACCTTCTCCGCAGTGTAGCCGAGGACGCCCTTGAGTTCGCCCTCGGAGGCTTCCTTCATCGCCTTTTTGATCTCTTCATAAGTGGTCTCTTTCGCGAGCACCACCGTCAGATCGACGACCGACACGTCGGAGGTCGGGACGCGGAACGCCATGCCCGTAAGCTTCTTGTTCAGCGCGGGAATCACCTTGCCGACGGCCTTGGCCGCGCCCGTGCTGGACGGAATGATGTTCTCGAGGATGCCGCGGCCGCCGCGCCAATCCTTATTCGAGGGAGCATCCACCGTCTTTTGCGTTGCCGTGGCAGCATGCACGGTGGTCATCAGGCCCTTGACGATGCCGAACTTGTCGTTCAAGACCTTGGCAACCGGTGCCAGACAGTTCGTCGTGCAGGAGGCGTTCGAGATGATCGTCTCGCCCGCGTACGTCTTGTCGTTCACGCCGTACACGAACATCGGGGTGTCGTCCTTTGACGGGGCCGACAAAATCACCTTCCGCGCGCCTGCGGTGATGTGCTTGGTGGCGGTCTCTTTGTCAAGGAACAGGCCGGTCGACTCGACCACGATGTCGGCGCCGACCTCATTCCACTTCAACTCGGCCGGATCCTTCACGGCCGTAAGCCGGATCTTCTTGCCGTTAACGATCAGGTTGGATCCTTCGACGGCAATCTCGCCCTGGAAGGGGCCGTGGACCGAGTCGTACTTCAGCATGTAAGCCAGATAATCCGGACTCAGCAGATCGTTGATGCCGACGATCTCGATATCCTGCGAAAAATTCTTGACCGCCGCGCGGAACACCATCCGGCCGATACGGCCGAAACCATTGATACCCACCTTGATTGCCATTTTGCTCACTCCTTCGCTGTTTTGAAGACATCCGAGACGGTTCTTGCGAGCCCGGTCTCGCCGGAAACCACCGACACTTTCCGGCTGTTCATCCGGAAAAAAGTGCAGGTGCCCCTTACACGATTGGCGTTAAAGATTACCCGTTCCCCTGCCGCGCGTCAACCGCGAACACGTTCCATTCGATATTTTTTTATCGATTGCCGCCCGCGTGCGATGCAGGGGAAGACCCGCGGGAGGGCGGGTGCACACAAGCGCTTACCGCGGACGCCGCCGTTTGGGCTGCGTCCGCAGGCTCTTTTGGGCTTCCGGCTTACGTCCATGCGCTTCAGGCCGTCTGCTTGGAAGCCCCCTTTCAGGCTGCGGCCCACGGCCTTCAGGCTTCCGGACGGCGCCCGTCGGACGCCGTCCCCGCTCATCTGTCTGCCGCCTGCCGCCTGCCGCCTGCCGATTGCGGACTGCGGGCTGCCGGCCGGCGCCGACCTCCGGTTGTCGGCTCTCATCCATACTGGCCAGCACAAAGTCGGCGCGCCGCAGGTTGAAGTCCGCGGTCGCCACCTGCACCCGCAACTCCGTGCCGACGCGATAAATCGCCGAGCCCGCACTCAGCGACTCGTTGGCCGGATTGAAACGCACGAACTGTTTGGAGAGATTAGAGATGTGGATCATGCCGCCCATGGCCAGGTCGGGGATGTCGATGAACACCCCGTAGTTGGTACACTTGGCCACGACCGCCCTGTATTCGATCAGCTTCTTCTCATCGATCTGCTGCTGGAGGAAACGGAATTTCTTGATCTCGATCAACTGCCGCGAGGCGTCATCCGCCACCTGCTCCCGCTCGGTCGCCAGGAACGCGGTCTGCACCAGATAGTTCTGCGGCAGCTTCCCGCCCTTGCCGTCGAGGTAATCGGCGAGCTGGCGGTGCAGCACCAGGTCCGGGTAGCGCCGGATCGGCGAGGTGAAATGCGCATAATAATCCTTGGCCAGACCGAAGTGGCCGATCTTCTCCGCCGAGTAGATCGCCCGCTTCATGCTGCGCAGCACCATCGTATGCGCATGATAGCGCAAGGGGTGATCCTGCGTGTCCTTAAGAAACTTCGCGAGGTTCTTAGGGTCGGCCAAATTGCCGGGATGGAAACCGAGGATCGCCAGATTGGCCTGCAGCTCTTCGAGTTTCTCCTCGTCCGGCGGTTCATGCAGGCGTGCCAGTATCTTGATGCCGCGCGTCCACAGTTCGGTCGCCACCGCCTCGTTGGCCGCCACCATGCACTCCTCGATGAGCTGGTGCGACTCGTCATACGGACGGACGAGCATGCCTGTCATGCGGGCCTGTTCGTCCAGCACCACCTCGACCTCGGGAACCTCCAGGTCCAGCGCCGCCATGGAGAAGCGCCGCGTGCGCATCTGCGCCGCCAGCTGCCACGTTTCCTTGAGCAGCCGGCACGCCTCGGACGGCACCACCGCGAGGCCCTCCGGCACCTGGCCTGTGATGATGGCCATGGCCTGTTCGTAGTTCAGCCGCAGCTTGGAACGGATACGCGTCTTCGCGAAACGCCGGGCGGTCATGCGGCCGGAAGCATCGAAGGTCATGAACGCTGAGAAGGTCATCCGGTCCTCGTCTGGACGTAGGCTGCACACCCCGTTGGAGAGCTGTTCCGGCAGCATCGGGACCACTTTGTCCACTAAATACACACTGGTGCCGCGCTGCCGCGCCTCCTGATCCAGCGGCGAGTTGGGCCGCACGAAGTGGCTCACATCCGCGATGTGAACGCCCAGCACACGATTGCCCTGCGCGTCGGTCTCCAGCGAGATGGCATCGTCGAAATCGCGCGCCGTAGCAGGATCCACGGTGATGATATATGTGCCGCGGATATCCTCGCGGTTGCCGGGCCGCGCCAGACGCTGCGAAACTTTCTCCGCCTCGTCGATGACTTCCGCAGGGAAGGCCTCGGGGAGATCGAACTGTTTCATCACCACCAACGTGTCGAGCGAGGGCTGATCGGACGGGCCGATCACGTCGACGATCTCGCCCTCGGGCGCGACGTAGCGGTTCTCCCAGCCGGTGAAACGCACCACCACCCGGTCACCCGGCTTGGCGCTGGCTGCGGAGGGCACATAGAAATCTTTGCGGTAAACCGGGTTCAGCGGCACTACGTACAAGAACTTGCCGGTGGTCATGAGCGTGCCCACGATATCACGCGGCGAACGCTCGACGATCTTGATCACCTTGCCTTTGGCCTCGCCTTCACTACGGTAGAGCCGGAGCGTCACGATATCGCCCGGCAGCGCGGTCCCAAGGTCTTCCGACTCAATCCAAATGCTCTTCCCCGTTTCGCGCTCGGTCACGTTGCCCGCACCGTTGCGCACCATGCGTAGCGGGCCGGTCACGAGGTCGGCCTGTTTGCCGAGCGTGTAAACACCCCCCTTGCGGATCTGGACGATCTCGCCATCGTGCACCATCTGCTGCAACAGCGCATGAAGGCGGGTGATCTGCTTACCGCGGCAACCCAAGGTCCGACTGATGTCGGGAGCGGTCCACGCGTGTTCAGGCTCAGATTCAAACAGGTGTTGAATCGCAATTTTTTCTTGATTATCTGTCATGTGGGTTCTTAGTTTACCGTACCCTTGCCCCGGTTGTCTTCAATAAATGTCAGGCTGCCAGGACCTCTTCGCCTTTTTCAAAATGCTTTGCCCTTCGACAGCCCCGTTTTCGGCCTTGGTTTGATGCCCCTGCCTCTGCTATACTTTGGACCATCCTGTTCAGTGTCTGATTGCCACAAGGAGATTGTATGCGCACGATTGAAGCCGCCGACAGACACTCGTACCGTCGGATGACCACGGACGAGTTGCGTAAGAACTTCGTGATCGAGGAACTTTTTCAACCCGGCAACCTTGAACTCATCTATACGAATGTTGATCGCGCGGTGATCGGCGGCATCATGCCTGCCGATGAACCCCTCGAACTCAAGGGGGGGCGCGAGATGGCCTGTACCTACTTCTGCGAACGCCGCGAAGTCGGCATCGTCAATCTCGGCGGACCCGGCGCCATTGTGGTCGACGGCACCACCTACGAGATGGCCGCGCGCGAGTGCCTCTATATCCGCCGCGGTAGCCGCGGCATCCTTTTTTCAAGCGCGCACCAAGAAAAGCCAGCCCAGTTCTACCTGGTCTCCTATCCGGCGCACGCCGACTATCCTACAACGAAGGCTGGCATCAAAGACGCCAACCGTCTGGAAGTTGGCTCGGCCGCAGAGGCCAACCGCCGTACCATCTGCCAATACATCCGTCCCGGCTTCATTAAAAGCTGCCAGCTCGTGATGGGTTTCACCGAACTGCATGAGGGATGCGTTTGGAACTCCTTCCCGCCCCACACCCATGACCGGCGCACCGAGGTCTATTGCTATTTCGACCTGCCGCCCAACGGCACGGTCATGCACTTCCTCGGCGAGGCCGACGAGACGCGCCATGTCGCCCTGCGCGAGAAGCAAGTTGTGCTCTCGCCCGCCTGGTCTGTCCACTGCGGCGCGGGCACCGGCAGCTACTCATTCGTCTGGGCCATGGGCGGCGAGAATCAGGAGTTCGACGACATGGACAAGTGCGACCTCACCACCTTCCGCTAAGATCCACATGAAACTATCCGCTGTCCTCTTAGCCTTTCTGGCCGCAGGTGCGGTGCGTGGCAGTGCGCGTCACGTTTCGTTCGCAAGCCAACACCGCTGGTAACCGGGAGTCTGTATGAAGAACATCAAGAAACACTTTTTTTCGGCCCCGTGGAACCTGATCCGGTTCTTCATTCCGTTCACCGCGCTTGTGCCTTTCGTCGTCTACTCCCTGACGGTGTTCACGCATGTGTATCCAGGGCTGTCAGCCTTTCTGACTGCCTTTGCGGCCGACCTCTGCCAGTCAGACGATCTCTCGCATCCGCTCTTCGCGCTTGCATCGCGAGTGGTGGCAACCCTCCCGTTTGCCACATTGCCGGTGCGGCTGAACCTTTTCTGCGCGGTCTGCGGAGCGCTGGCGGTGGCGGGTTTCTATCTGTTCACGGCACGCATGATTTTTGTTTGCGCCTGTGAAGATTCTGGCGGCGCATTGGCCGCGCTACCGCCGCGCACGCGGGAACTCTCTGATGATACGCGCGATAAAGACGAGGCGAGTTTCGCGTTCAACGCCGACGGGTCGGTCTCGATTCCATTATCCGTGCTGGCTCACAACTGGCGCGTCGCCCACGCGGCGGTGTTAGGCGGCTTGGGCGCGGCGGTCGTGCTGGCCTTCTGCGCGCCCTTCTGGATGGTGTCCACGCGGCTCTATCCTTTCACCTTTGACCTCATGCTTTTCTTCTTTATCATCAACCTTGTCATCTCTTATGATCAACGTGAACGGCTTTTCTCGCTTTATCTCGGCGTCTTTCTATTGGCTGCGTGCAGTGTCGAATCGGCCCTCTTCCTGTTGCTTCTGCCCATCAGCAGCCTTTTGCTGTTGCGGTCAATGATCCTAAACGAGCAGGCCACTTTTTACAAAGTGCTGTTCGCGTTCTTGGTGGGCCTAGCCGGCACGCTTATCGCCGGGGTCCTCCTGTGGAAGGCCGCCGCACTGTGTTCGGCGATCCCGATCCCCGCGCCGCGCATCATTCTGCGCATTTTTCAAGCGACCCTCTTCCGCGAGATCCTCAGCTGGATCCCCCGTTTCGGCTGGAGTTACGTTTTCGTTCAGGTTCTCTTCCCAACCGCCATCGCCCTTTTCGTCCTCGCCTTCTCGTTCCGCAAGCGCACCGCCGTGTTCTTGCTCTCGCAGCTCGTGCTGACGGTCTGCCTCATACCCAGCATCCTCAACCTGCGCATTTCGCCGTGGGGCATCGCACGGCTCACCTCCAAGATCCCTGTCTTCAGCTATGTCATTATCGCCCTGCTTGTGGGCTTCATGATCGCCATCTGGCACCTCATGCGCGAGATGTTCCAAGAAAAGATCAACGAGGACCTCGACTACTACGAATACCGCGACAGCCCCTTCGTCTGCCGGATCGGTTCGCTGCTCTGCTGGCCCCTTCTGCTACTCGTGTGCGTTGTGCCGTTCCGCAGCTTCACCGACATCGACCCGCGTAACGGCACCTTCGCCGATGCCGTCGCCGAAGAGATTTACAGGGAGCTAGGGCCGCGCGACTGGCTCATCAACAGCCACCTGTTGCAACACCACCTCATGATCCGCGCCCTTCAGGACGGACGCCGTCTGCGCTTTCTCTCCACGGATGACACGTCCGACTCCCCCGACACCACCCCGCTGACTGCCTATATCCAGGAAGACCCGTCTTTCGACCTTTACCGTTCCCGCTTGCTGAACGCCGCCGACCTATCGCCCGCCTCGTTCATCAGCGAGTGGCTGAGACACGAAACCAATGCCTACCAGCGGGTCGTGTTCTTCAACGCGCCCGAGCTGTGGCGTGCCAATGGTTTTACAGCCCTTCCGACCGGACTTTTTTTGAGTGGCCAGCCGAAAGATACCCCCGTGGACTCCGCCACGCTACTGACGCGCCACCTAGCCTTTGTGGAGTTACTGCGCCCGCTCCTCTTCCCGGAAACACCCGACACCATCCACCTGTTTGTGGACATGCGCGCCAGCCTGCGCAGTCACCTCGCGTTCCTAGCCAACGAGTTGGGTTTTCTTCTCACAACGCAAGGCCACGCCAGTGAAGCCGCCGAGCTTTTCAAGCAAGCCGAGGAGCTCTTTCCCGACAACCTCTGTGTTTTGCTGAACCGCTACCATCTCGCGTCTCGCTTGAACATCGGAAAAGAGACGCTTCCCGAACTTGAGGCCAGCCTGCGCAACGTCCCAAAAAAGATCAACACGTTCGCACTCAGCCCCGTCAGCCTGCAAGCCGAGAGCGGAACCCTCATCAACCCTGACGGTCTGGAGGACGTCCGCAAGACCTTCTGGACAAAATCCGCCGCCTTCCGGCATCTGGTCATCACGTCACAGAAGGTTTACTCCGACCCCCTCACCGGCCTGCGCAATAAAAAGCGCGAGCTCTATCAAACCATTCCTCAAAAAATCGACGCCTGCGAGTTCGACGATGCCGACCGCCAGCTCAACCTGCTACTTGATCTAGATGACAAAGATCTTTTTGCGCTCATTAACAAGGCGCGCATCGCCATCGAACGGCACGACCTTCCGGAGGCTGGCCTCTGGCTCGACCTCGCGAAAGAAAACGGCGTGAAACCCGCCGACCTCATCTGGCACGAGGCCGCCATGCTGATCTTGAACAACAACCTCGTCGCCGCACGCGCCATGCTCAATGCCGCCATCCCAGTCAACCCTTCCGATATCCACTTGTGGGGCCTTCTGGCTGACATCTTGTTGCGCCTGAACGAATATCCTGAACTCGAGAACCGCGTCTTTCCCGCCTTACGTAGCGCCTCCAGCAAAAAAGAGCACTACCTCATGTTCATGGTGCGCGGTTATATCCTCAAGCGCAACGGTCCTGCAGATTATTCTGCGGCTCGCGACGCCTTCCTGCATGCGCTCAAGCTGAATAAGAACCTCACCGCCCTCCGTGAGGAAGTTCTCCGCCTCGACGACGCCCTCGGCGTGCCCGCTTTCTGCGAACAAGATGCCAAGGCTGTCCTGCGCCAGAATCCCGACCACGCCTTTGCCAATTTCCTGCTCGGCACGGTGCGGTTACACCGCGGCGAGCTCGACAAGGCCGAAGATCTCTTCAAACGCAGTCTGGAGAAAGAACGCAACGCCCCCGCCTGCGCAGGCCTCGGCGGGGTGCTGCTCGCAAAGAAAGACTTTGACTCCGCCGAGAAACTCCTGCGCAGTTCCATCGAGTTGGATCGTTTGCGCCTATCCACTTGGCACACACTCGCCCAACTCCTGCTCGCCACAGACCGGCTCGACGAAGCCTCGCGTGCACTGGACCTCGTGATCGCGGGCCTGCCCGAGAATCTCGACGTCCGGCTCACCCTCATCCGCCTCCAAATCAAACAGAAGAAGTTTGAGGATGCCGCCGCGCTCGTTTCAGACCTGCTCGAAAACAAAAACCGGTTGCCGCGGTCCATCGCCCTTCAACTCAAACCGCTTGCCGCGCAACTGTCTGCAGAGCTTTCGAAATAACCACGCCGCATGAACCTCCTGCGCACCCTCTTGGCCTACCTCGCATACCTCGCGATCCGACTGCTCGGACTGCTTTACGCGCTTATCCCCGCCAACAAAGCCTACGCCCTCGGTGCTTCCTTCGCCGCCTGTTTCTACCCGCTCTTCCGTAAGCGCCGACGCATCGCTGTTGACAACATCCTGCAAGCCCACATCACCAATGACCCCGCCGAGGCCGACCACATCGCCCGGAAGGCCTTCGGCCACTTTGCCGGACACCTCTGCGAAGCGCTCAAATCCGGCAGGGTCATCGGCCCCGACACCTGGCGCGAACACATCACCTTCGACGGTCCCGACACCGCATGGAAACTTCTGATGGAATCGCCCGGAGTCCCCGTCATGATCCTCACTGGGCACCTCGGCGCGTGGGAGTCGGCCGTCTCCATCATCTCCTTCACCCGCCCCATGATCGCCGTGGCCCGCAAGATGAATAATCCCTTCGTCGAGCGCTTCCTCAAGAAGCACCACTTCCGTGGCGAGATCACCATCGTTCCCAAGAAAAGGGGCTTTGCGCCCAGCGTGCTACGCGAATGGAAAGAGAAAGGAGCGGCCATGACACTCCTCATGGATCAACACGCCGGGCCCAAACACGGCATCCGTGTGAACTTCATGGGGCACCCGGCCTCCACCCACACCTCACCCGCCCGCCTGCACCTCAAGACTGGCGCGCCGATCCTCGCTGGCGCGTTCGTGCGCGACGGTCTCTTTCAGTACCGGATGGTCACCGCAGAGCCGATCCGTTTCACGCCCACCAGGGATAAGGAGAAAGATGTCGCCGACCTCACGGCCGAAATCAACCGCCGCATCGAAGCCGTCATCCGTCGCTACCCCGAACAGTACCTCTGGGCGCACAAGCGCTGGCGCTAAAAAAGAACGGCGGGTAAAAGCTTTCGCTTCTACCCGCCGCCAGGGAGGACATATATTATTTTAGCGTAACCGTACAGGGGGGAACCTGTATCCGCGATCACGGGGGAAGCGTCGCGGTAGGTTACACGGTTCAAGAATCTGGGGAAGATTGCTTGAACGGGGTGTATATTAGTCTAAGCACCCCCGTTTGTCAATAGGGTGCGTGAAAATATTTATTTCTCTCTTTATCCAAGCAAAAACAGGGTTTTTTGGGGATGCGTCTTCCAAAACCCGTTCTGTCTTGACCTGCATACTCCAGTACCTGATCGCGCGCTTGGGACGCTCTATACTGTCGGTCCATGCTTGACGCAAACAGGTCAGTCAGTGATAATAAAAAACTGTCAAAGAGAAACAAGGAGTAGAAAGATGAAAATCAAAGCCAAACAACCCGTTAAGAAAACGGAAAGCGCTGCGCCGGCGTTCAAGACGCCGGGCATTAAACCTGTTGCTAAAAAGGTGTCGCCTAAGAACCTGCGTGTGGCGTTCAGCGTCCGTGCGGAAGTCGGCAGCAAGGTCTTCGTCGCGGGCAGTTTCAACAACTGGGATCCGACCGCCAAGGAGATGTCCGACAAGAACAGCGACGGCAACTATGCCGCCACGCTCTCGCTAGCCCCCGGCACCCATCAGTACAAGTTCGTGATCGACGGCACCTGGTGCGCTGACCCCGAATGTGCCGACTGGGTCCAGAATGACCACGGCACGCTCAACAGCGTCAAACATGTCAATTGATCACCCAGGCGCAGAACCGTCCTGCGCCCATGTGGAGGCGCGATGTTCCCTCCCCGACCGCGATTAGCCGTGACCCTCGGCGACTCCGCCGGGATCGGCCCGGAACTGGTGCTCCAAGCGCTGGCATCCCCTGATCTGGCGGACCTTTGCCAATTGATCGTCTATGGCAACCTGACGCTGCTCAGGCGAGTCGCGACCACAACCGGACTGCCCCTCTCCGAATCTCTCGCTGTTTTGCCGTACAGCGGCGTGGCACCCCCATCGTTGCCGCACGACCGCCACCTCCTTTTCGATTTTCCCTTTGCCGAGGCCGCCACCCTGACGCCCGGCATTGTTCAGGTCGCCTGCGGTCGTAGCGCCTATGCCTGGATTTGCGCCGCCGTACGCGACCTCCAAGCCGGCGTCGCCGATGCCCTCGTCACCGCCCCGGTCAACAAGGAAGCGCTGCACCTCGCGGGCGTCGGGTTCCCGGGCCATACGGAAATCCTCTCCTGTCTCACCCGGACGCCCAACCCCTGCATGGCGTTCTATTCGCCCGGCCTCGTCATAAGCCTGGCAACCATCCACGAACCGTTGGCCAACGTGCCCCGCCTGCTCTCCGTTGAGACCCTCCTGCGCACGCTCCGGCTCACCCACGCAGCTTGCCAAGGGTTCGGCATCCCCGCCCCGCGTCTCGGCGTGCTCGCACTCAACCCTCACGCTGGCGAGAACGGACTCTTCGGCCACGAGGAGCAGACAGCCATCCTTCCGGCCATAGAAAAAGCAAAGGCCGAAGGCATCCACGCCTCCGGCCCGCTCGTACCCGACACCGCTTTCATCGGATTGTCCACCCGTCCCCCACACCCCCCCTTTGACGCCTATATCGCGATGTATCACGACCAAGGGCTGATCCCCTTCAAGATGGTCGCGTTCGACAGCGGTGTCAACCTCACACTCGGCCTGCCCCTGATCCGAACCTCACCGGACCACGGCACCGCCTTCGATCTTGCCTGGCAAGGCAAGGCATCCCCCTCCAGTCTCTTCAGCGCCATCACTCTCGCCACCCGCATGGCCCACGCCCTTGTCCCTTGACCGCGCTATTACGTCAACGGACTCGCAGGACACAGGCTGCCGAGCGGCTTCTCTTCACAGGCCCAAACCGACACCCGCACACTCAACGCCTCCGCTTTCTGTATAAACTGCGCCTGTTTTCCCGGTGTCGGCAGACAGGTGATGACTACGGCATCAATCTTCCACTTTTGGACGAGTTCATCCAGATCCTCGCTGCTCCCAAGAACCGCATATCCCGCAATGATGCGCCCTTTGAGGTAAATGTCGTCATCGACAATTCCCATAATAACACGATCATTCCGCCCACACCGTCCGGTCAATTCGCGCACATAACTGCGAAAACGAAGCCCGCCGCCATACGCGAGGAGCCGAATCGTCGCCGGCTTCTCGAGCAGGACACGCCGCTCCAATATCTGCATGACACCATGGACATAGTCACGCCATAACCGGATGCCCGCAATCGCAAATAACGACAACGTGCCGTAAAGAAAGGTAAAATGGGTCACGAGCGAATCCGTTTCTTCAAAAAGCCAAACCAGCCCAAGCCCCGTCAACGTACCCATGACGACACCCATCACAAGCACCGTGAAATCGCGCATCTGCGCACGGGACCAGACCCTCAAATAGGTCTTCGACATCACCAGAACAAGAAACACCGGCACAACGAACAGCGGCATGTTCGAGAGAACTGCCGCACGGTGAAGCGGCAGGGCGGCAAGCCAGCGGGAAAGCACCCAGACCCCACAGAGGATCAGCACATCCGCCACGATGTATAAAGGGATCACGAGTCCTTGCCGGATGGTCCGCCGTTCCATCGAGAGCAGCCGCCCAGTATCCCACAGCTCAACCCGCTCCAGATGCCGCACCACCACGTACATCGCCACGATGAACGCGATCAGGAAGAGGCCCGGCGCACGGTCCCTGATGAGCGTGCCTCCCAACCCGATCAACACCAACACCGCGCTGACCGAATAAAGGATGATCGCCACCGTGCGTTGGCTCAGGGTGTCCCTCAGGATACGGTGATGCACATGGTCCTTATCGGGGTACATCAAACGTGCGCGGCTGCCGACCGCCGTCACATTCTGAGGCAGCAAGGCGCGCACCGAGCGGCGCCAGATCGCCAACATCGTATCGAAAATCGGAATCCCCATCGCCAACATCGGCACGCCCAGCGAGGCCACCAGCTCTTTGCGCGAACCGGTCATCAGCGGCAAAGTCGCCACACAAAGCCCGAGAAACATGCTGCCTGTGTCACCCAAGAAAACCGAAGCCGGATAGAAGTTATACCGGAGGAACCCCAGACAGGCACCCGCGAGCACCACATAAGGCAACGTGGAAGGCGATTGGCCGGTGAACAGCACCGACCCGGCCAACCCCAGCGTCGCAATCAGCGCAAGCCCGGTCGCCAGTCCATCCATCCCGTCAATCAGGTTAAAGGCGTTAATCGCGCCGACAATCCAGAACACGGTCACCGCATAATCCAGCCACGGTGGAAACGCGACCACGATACCACCCACATGCACGCCGGAAAAATAGAGGATCGTAGCCACCAGAATCTGCCCTGTCAACTTGACGCCAGGCTTCAGGCCGCACTTGTCATCAATCAGCCCGATGATCACCAGCAGCGACGACGCCAGCAGAAAACGCCCTTGCCAGAAATAAGAAAAGATCTGGCAGATTGGACCTCCCGTCGCGAGAACCAGAACGCCAAGCATCAGATGAAACGCCACAAACACCGCCAGCCCGCCCCCCCGGGGAATCGGCACCTTGTTGATCCGGCGGGCATCAGGCTGATCGACCATGCCGAGCTTGCGAGCCATTTCACGAAACAGCGGTGTCAACACCAGCGTCACGGCCAGCGCGCCGAAAAACGCCGCCACATACTTCCCGCCATGTGAAACCGCGTGTGTCAGGACGCTGTCGGAATAATCAATGATCTCTGTGACCCAGTTAACCGTCATAAAAACCTCTCAGCGATCACGGATGATTTGCGGATACAGTTCCGATAAGAACGTCTCAAACCGCGCCACGCTCTCGGGCGACTCCAACGGCGACGAGCTGCTCACAGCAACCATCACCCAGCGATTGATGCGGTTGTGAATGGAACGATCCCAGACATCGATCAGGATCCGCTGCGAATGAGAACAGCTCTCGCGGTCTTGGCTCACAAACCAGTAAACGAGACTGATCGTGGCGCCGCCGTGCCGTTGCGCCGTGATCTTGCGGATCACCCGAGGCCTGCCCGCAGGAAGATGCAAGGGCAGTCTCCCCGCCTTGAGCATCACAAAACCCTGCGCCGGCAAACACAACTCCGCCCGATGGATACTGCCCCGGTTCCGCCCCCCGACTACCACACTCATTGCGTAAGTAAGCCCGTCAGGCGAGTGATAATTACGCTTGAGGATCACCGTGTCTTTCGGCAAGTCCGTCGCCTCGCCCAACGAAACCCCATGCAATATCCCCCCGCACGACGGACAAACAAAAACCTCCGCCTTTCGAAGCCCCGCTTCGAGAAGCCGCCGCTCCTCGACACTTTCCAGGCACTGATCATTGTGACAGAACCACGGCACGTCACTTGTAAACTCGCCCACAGTCTGTGGGAGAACCGATGCCACGAAATCTGCCGAGTCATAGGTCGGAGCGGGCAGCCAACGATTGCCCGTGAATACGCCCGCCATCACGCACAGAACCCCGCAGACCAGAACCGTGTGGGCACGTGTCGGCCGTTGCCCTGCCCCGACATCCTCCCGCTCATCTTGCGTCACACTCCGCATCCATTCCGGAAGGAAAGAGGCCCGCTGTAACACAGGGTCGCCTTTCTCGATGAGAACCCCAGCCTGAATCATCAGAAGAACCCCCACCAGAAAAACAACGTACCCCGAATAATCATGATAAAATCCGGTCGCCACATCCTGCCCGAACCAAGCCGCAACCAGACAGATCGAAAAGATGCGGAAGATATTCCCGATCATGGCCAAGGGAATCGAACACGCGAACAGCGCCCACTTTTGCAACAGCGTCTTCTGCGTAAAGTAGGCATATGCGGCCGTCAGCGCCATCATCGCAAACAACGAACGGATCCCGCTACACGGATCCGCCACATCCACATTGAACTCTGCCCCCGGCACCCGTGAGAACAACGCCGTGCCGGAACGCTCGATGCTCAACCCGAACCCGTTCAGGATTCCGGTCGCGAGCGCGGATGCCAATATCCTTAAGTGGACGGTGAAGAAATCCAAAAAGGACGAGACCGGAATCGTGAAGATCAGAAAACTCGCAGGAAACAACATCAGCCGAGCGACCCCTTTGCCCCAAAACGCATACGGCACTGCCCAGATCAGGCCGATCAGAGAAGCCTGCTCCATGCGGGACTGTCCCCCCCGCCCGCCAAACCAAGCAACAATCATGAAAAGACAGACCCACGCCCCCCCTCTCCATGAAGGTAACCCCGCCGCCGCACGTAACGCCTTGCGTTGTGCCCACAGCGTGTACAGGCTGACGAAAGGCACCACCCATCCATGCGACATGTCTTCCAGTGGCGCCGCAAACATGACCATGGTAAACCTGATCATGTACCGATAATTGAACCATCCGAACACGACCAACAACGCCACCGCCAGCCAACGCAAAGAGTCTAACCGCTTCTTATCCATACGGCTTCCTGAATTATCCCGCCACCGGCAAACGCTCCTCCGGTTTCAAACGCCTGAGCGCCACGCGCGCCTCTTCCGCACTGTGACACCCCTTGCAAAGCGCCTCGCAGGCCGCGAGCAGGCCCGTCACCTCGCCCGCCTCGACATCCCGGATCTTGCTGACAAAAATCCGGGCGTGTCCGGTCTTGTACGCCGACCGCTCGCTGACGTCCAGCTCCTCAAACAGCTTTTCTCCGGGACGGATTCCCGTGAACATGATCGGTATGTCCTCATGTGGACGCAACCCGGAAAGCGCGATCATCTCCTCGGCCAATTCGACAATCTTGACCGGAGCCCCCATATCCAACACAAAAATCTCGCCGCCCTTCGCCAGTGCTGCCGCCTGTAGCACCAGCGACACCGCCTCGGAGATCGTCATGAAATACCGCGTCATCTCAGGGTGCGTCACCGTCACCGCCTCGCCCTTGCGGATCTGCTCGCGGAACAGCGGCACCACCGAGCCCGACGAGTCCAGCACATTGCCGAAACGCACCGCCGAAAACCGTGTCCGGTTCCGTCTGTTCAAGTCCTGCAGCGCGATCTCGGCCAGCCGCTTCGAGATCCCCATCACCGAGACCGGATTCACCGCCTTGTCCGTCGATATGAAGACGAACCGCTCCACCCCATGTTCAACCGCCAGCTCGCCCAAAGCCCGCGTCGCCAACACGTTGTTCCTCAACGCCTCAACCGGATTCAGCTCCATCATCGGCACATGCTTGTGCGCCGCCGCATGGACCACAACCTGCGGCTTATACTGTCCGAGAATCGCCGACATCCGGTGCCGCTCGCCTATGTCGGCCAACAGCGTGACCACGGGCGTTTCAAGTCCCAAATGACGGAACTCACGCTCGATCTCGTACAGGGCGTTTTCGGAGCGCTCCACCAACACCAACTGCTCAGGTCCCGTGCGCAGAATCTGCCGCGCCAACTCGCTGCCGATCGTGCCGCCCGCACCTGTCACCAACACCCGTTTCTGCCCGAGCAACTCGACCACCGCCCGACCGTCCACCGTCATCTCCTCGCGCCCCAGCAAATCCGCAACATCGACATCCCTGATCTTCGACGCCGTCAGGCTCCCGTCGATCAACTCGTAATATCCAGGCACGATCCGCGCCGACACATGCGCACGCTCGCAAAGCCGCACCACGCGGCCGATCACATCACGCGGCACACGGGCCATCGACACAATCACCTCTTCCACCGCATGCTTCCGAACTGTCTCCGGCAGCTCGTCGATCCGCCCCAGCACCGTGTGCCCCTGAATCGTCGCCTGCTGCTTAGCCAGATCGTCATCCAAAAACCCGACCACCACCCATCGCTTCGCACTCTGTCTGCGAAGTTCCCTCGCCACCAGATTGCCTGCCGACCCCGCCCCCACCAGCAACACCCGCTTCGGGCGTCCTGTCCCAGCCGCAGGTCGTACCGGCTCGTTTTCTTGTAGCATGCGCCAGAAAATGCGGACCAACAACAAGCCCCCGAACACCAGCATGCTGTTGATGACAATGACGCCGAACGGCGGACGCAGCCCATGACTGCTCGGGAACATCATGCGCAAATCGATCAGAACCAGCGCAGCACTCGCGACCGCCACCATGAAACGCGGCACATCTCCAACGCTGATGTAGCGCCAAAGCAAACGGTCACACCGGAAAGCAAAGAACATCAGCCACTGGACAACCCACACGGTGACAAATGAAGAGGCGGCCCTCGTCCAGCCCCACCATGGCTCCTGAAAATCAAGCCTCAGGAGAAAAGCGAAAAGATAAGCCATCGCCATCACCATCGAGTCAATGGCGAAACACCCTAAGCGCCCCAACCAGACAGCCCGAATCTCTCGATACACGTTCTTCATTTAGAGGACAAGATTAAAGCAGAAATTATCGCTGTTTCACAGCCTTATCGCAGGGTAACGCATACGCACAGATCCGGCAAACGCGCCCCACATCTGCCTCAGTCAATCCCGCTCCAGACGGCAGACAAAGCCCCCTCTCAAATAACCGCTCGCTACACCTGCCGCCATACACCTTTGCTCCGCGAAATACCGGTTGCACATGCATCGGTTTCCAAACCGGCCGCGCCTCAATGTCCTCCGCCTCCAACGCCGCCACCAACTTTAGAACTTTAGAACTCTCGCACGTGAGAACATCCCCTTCACCCAGCTCCACCACCGTCAACCACCGCGTACACCGCCCGTAGGCCGCTTCCGGCATGAACCCGACGCGCGCGGCCAACCTTTGTCGATACCACTCAAAAATCTGCCTTTTTTTCTGAATGATCTTCTCCAAACACGTCAATTGCCCCACGCCGATCGCCGCCACAATGTTGCTCATGCGGTGGTTGTACCCCAGCTCCTTATGCTCATACCACACGACGGGCTCCCGCGCCTGCTGTGCGAGATCGGAAGAGCACACGTCTGAACTCCAGTCACCGGCTATGATCTCGTATGCCGTCTTCTGCTTGAA
>CAZXVN010000416.1:0-5596 GCA_964643945.1 uncultured Lentisphaeraceae bacterium
ATATGACATGGGTCATCATCCTCAGTGACGGCAGGGCTCAGCGAGAGGTCAAGCAGGGCCGCTTCGATCAAAGGAATGAGCGACTTTTCGATCTTGGAGACCTGGCGCAGGCTGGGTGCCCGGTCGAGCAGGGCGAGCTTCTCCTCAAACCGGCTATCGCAACTCAAAATAGGCAACGCTAGCCACGGCGCGAGGAACAGCATATCCGACAGTTGCTCCTCGCAGTTCTGCTTTAAAGTCTGTGCCCAGTCTTTGAGTTCGTCCTTTTCGCTCGACAGCGCCGTAGCAAGAAGGCTAGCCTGGCCCGCAGCTCGCGTCAACAAACGGTAGGCCACACGCAGGCTGGAAGGTGTTACCGCCAGCTCCGCTTCGATCCCGGCCAATGTGGCATCTTCGCTAGCTAAGCTTCGCAGGATATCGACTGTGTCGCGCAGGCCGGCAAAAAGCTGGGGCGGGAAGGTGTTTTCATCGGCTAACTCCCTCAGTCCCGAGCCGAGCGTCAGCAAATGTCCCGCAAGGTTGCCGCTGTCCACGCTCGACACATAGAGCGGGAGAAGGGGCCGAAGCGTGCGCGTTTCATACCAATTGTAGAAATGGCCGCGATGCCGTTCGAGCCGTTGCATGGCGGCAAGTGCGTCTTGCGTGCGCCGAAGCAAGCCGCCGACCGAGAGATATCCAAAATCGCAGGCCGCCAGATTGGCAAGCAAAGCCAGCCCCATATTCGTTGGCGAGGTCCGCGAAGCGATCGTCGGAGCGGGAATCTCCTGAAAATTGTCTGGCGGCAGCCAGTTTTCCTGGGCGGTGACAAAGGTTTCAAAATAGTGCCAGGTCTTGCGGGCGGTTCTTCTCAGGAACGTCATTTGCGATAATGTCAAATCCGGTGTCCGCGATTTGATGGGCTGGCTGATCCACCAGGCGACCAGCGGAGCAACGAGCCAGAGGCCAAGGAGAGGCAATGCCAATGACAGCTGGCCCGGATGCTGAACGGCCAGATGAAGCCCGGTCGCCAGCGCGACGGTCGGCGTGACCCACATGGTGGCAAAAAACCCGACGAAGTCGATTCGTTTTGTCCGTTCGGAATCACTCGATGTTTGCCACTCGAGGAGGCGTTTGTGCGTCACCAGCAGCCGCAGCAGCGTCTTTCCGATTGCGTCTAGGCTGATGAAGGCGTCGTAGGGCAGAAAGGCCAGGGTTAGAACGATCTGGCCGAGCTGCCGGGCGCACGATGCGGCAACTCCCCGCAAATGCATCACATAGGGCAAATCAGAGGGTTTGCCAAGCAGGTTGACCAGCAGCGACAACGCTGCCGGGAATGTGATGAGCGCAAAGACCAAGAGTGTTCCGAAGCCAGCGAGTTCAGGCAGGAGCAGCCAGGCGCCCAGCAGAAGGAGCATCAGGGCGGCGGGGATGAGACTGCGCCTCAGGTTGTCGAAAATCTTCCATTGCGACAACACGGATAGCGGGTTTGCTATGCGGCGGGCATCAGAACCGGGAACCCGCGGCAGAAGCCATTGCGCGATCTGCCAATCGCCGCGGATCCACCGGTGACGGCGGTCAATGTCCACGTTGTAGCGGGACGGAAACTCTTCGTAAAACGCCACATCGCTTACGAGTGCAGAGCGGGCATGGCACGCTTCCAGCAGATCGTGACTGAGAATGGCGTTCTCCGGGAAACGGCCGTCCATGGCCCGCTGGAAGGCGTCCACGTCGTAAATCCCCTTCCCGATAAACGAACCTTCCCTGAAAACATCTTGATACACGTCGGAAACTTCCCGCGTGTAAGGGTCAATGCCCGTGTCGCCGGCAAACAGCCGGACGAACCAGGACTGCCGGGCGCTCGGCAGGCTCACGCCGACGCGCGGTTGCAGAATACTATAGCCTTCAGCGACGATCCCATGCTTGGCATCGAATTCCGGACGGTTCAGAGGGTGGGCCATGGTGCCCACGAGCAACCGGGCCGCATCACGCGGCAATTGGGTGTCGGTGTCGAGTGTGATGACATACTTGATCAACGGAAAGACGGCGGTCGCGCCGACGATCTCGGAAAAACATCCGCGAGAGCCGCCCCGGAGCAGGGCGTTGAACGCCATCAGTTTTCCGCGTTTGCGCTCGTACCCCATCCACAGGCCTTCCCCGGCATTCCAGCGGCGCGGGCGGTGAAGCAGAAAAAAGAGATCTTGCCGATCAGACAGATATTTGCGGCTCAGCAACTCGATGCCGGCCCGCGCGCGCTGAAGCAACGCATGATCGTCTGGCAGCGTCTCCTCCCGGGCGTCGCTGAAATCCGTAAGCAGGGCGAAGTGAAGGTGCTGATCCCGATTCGCGAGATAATGGATCTCCAGGGTTTCGATGAGGCGATCAACGCCTTCCACGCTCGTGAGCATCGTGGGAACAACCACCATGGTGCGGCACTCTGAAACGATGCCGGCGGAATAATCCAGACGCGGGAGCCGCCTGGGCTTCACCAACAGCGTGGACAGCCAGTTCATCAGCGCCACGGCCAATTGGCTGGCGCACAGGAGGAAAACCAGGGAGAAGCAAATCAGCTTCCAGCCCTGCACTCCGAGCGTCAGCGCATGTAGCGTAAAACCGAACGTCGCAAGACACGTGAGGAGTCCGATACCGCCCGCATAAAACGTCAGCGGAAACCGATGAATGTTATGTTCGATGACCGTTCGCCAAGGCCACCGAACATTCACCAGACGCCCCAGAATGGGCTCGCCTATATCGATCAGATAAAAGCCCACATGGGAGGTTCGGTCTTGATTCCCCTTTTGCCGGGCACTGTCTGCGGCCAATTGGATCGCCCGCTGTGCGATTTCCGCTTCCGAGAGCTGACTGTGGCGGGCAAAGAACTCGACTGAATGGCGATAGCGATCTCGGGTCGAAAAATCCATCTCGCGGTAAACGTCGGCAGGGTCGGAACGCAGCATCTCCTCGACCTGGCTCAGGGTTTCAACGAACTCCTTCCAGTCCATGGCGCTCAAGAAGCGAAGACTGGCGATGCTGTGACTGACGGAGACCTGATCGGACGCCTGATTCTGGCTCTCGATCTGGACAAGTTGTTCGATGGACGAGCCCTGTTCAACCAACCGCTGTTCGAGCCAGTTGCGCGCGAGGTGCAACACCGGACTGTGACGCGACAAACGCTGGCAGAATTCCGCTACGAAGGAACTGGAGAGTGGCAGGTCGGATTTCGCCATGTCCGCCACCACCACAACGAGCTGGGACGGGTTCTCTTCCGCCATACTCTGCAAACGGTCCACCCATAGGTCCGCAAGGTCGCGGTCTTCCCGTGCGATGATCAGCCGGGTGGTGACGCGTTGGAGATTCTCGATCAGCCCCAGGCGCAACATGATGGGGATGGCCCACAATTCGCCCAGCTTCAAAGAAACTGCCGTCTGGTAAGCGGCGATGAAGGCGCTGAGCGGGCCCGCATCGATCTGCGCGTCTACGTGCGAGATCAACTCGAGCACAATGTCGTACACGCGCGGAAATCCGGCGGAAGAGCCGTTTAGGAGGCGGGGCAACTCCCGGCTGTAGCCACGGGGAAGATGCCGTCTGGCCAGTTGAATCTGCTCTTCGATCAGGTAGAAGTTGTCCAAGAGCCATTCGGCTGCAGGCGTGATGCGCTGGCTCGGGTTGATGGCGAGGGTCGAGTGATTGAAGGCTCTGAGAATATCCTCGTTCTGGTCGAGCCGGGCCAACAGACGGTTAGAGCCCTGCCGGGTCACGACCTGATGATGGGCAGCGAGCGCTCTGGCGTGGCGGGCCAATTGTTCGACGCTGTACAGCTCGGCACGCAAGGGTGGTTCACTCGCACGCAGGCGTACACGTGTGAGTTGGGTCACCCAGGTTTGCCAGCGTGATGAAAGAGTCTGCATGCGGGTCATTTTCTGTGTCTATGGAAACGTTCACGGCCCACAATGCCCAGCCTGTAGTGTAGAACGCGCGCAACAGCGCGAGGCCGTATTAGGTGCCGAGTCTACTTCTGCATGTCCGCACCGGCCTTCTCTGTGGCGGCGCCGGCTTTCTCCAAGACCTCGCCGGTTTTCTGGACGGCCTGCCCGGCCGCATCCTTCGCCGCCTCGGCCGTTGACTTTGCGGCCTCGGTGGTTTTCGCCGCAGCCTTGTCCAACGCGGCACCGGTCCGCTCGCCCACCCCGGTTGTCTCGGATTTCTTGTTACAGCCGGCGACCGCCACGGCGACCGCCACGGCGACCGCCACCGCCATCATTCCCCCTGCCTTTGCCATATCGATCTTCATGCCCACACTCCTTCTTTTCCGTTGTTTCGCTGTGTCCTTTGATCGTGAAAATGATGACCGAACGGCCAGCCCCGTACTATGGGGTATAACCCTACCGTGGTGACACGCACGCCTCGTCCGCAGCCCCGAACCGGCCGTACGGGTTACACCCCATAGAGCCGTGCAATCCGATCAGCTATATTCATCCCGTCAAGAGAACTGATGTGGCTTGGCAAAAATGAAAGGGCTCAACGAAATGAACATGAAGAAGGCTTTAGCGATTACAGGGTTGGCGACGGCGATGTTGGTTACTGCTGCCAAAGGCGGCTTCCCTGAATTGCCGGTGTTTCTGGGATCGGCCGGAGATTTCGTGATTCTGGCAAAAACGGGTATAAGCACCGTGCCGAATTCTGACATCACGGGCGACATGGGCGTGAGCCCCATCTTCGCAACGGCCATCACCGGGTTCTCCTTGATCATGGACAGCTCGGGTGAATTTTCGACGTCGACGCAAGTCACCGGAAAAATCTATGCCAAAGACTACATGGTGCCTACGCCCACCAAAATGACAACGGCGATAAGCAATATGGAAACCGCGTACACGGATGCCGCGGGACGAACCATACCCAACAACATTAATCTGGGAGCCATTGCCGGAGGAGATCGAGACATCGGCGGGCTCACGCTCACTCCTGGCCTCCACACATGGAGCACCGGGGTCTTGATCAGCACGGACGTTTGGCTCGATGCGGCGGGCAACCCGGATGCCGTCTTCATCTTCCAGATCGCCGGTGACTTGACCTTGGCGAGCTATAAGAAAGTGATCCTGAGCGGCGGTGCACAGGCGAAGAACATTTTCTGGCAGGTCGCGGGCGGTGCGGGTGCAATCATTGGAACCTACTCACACTTTGAAGGTGTCATCCTGGCGCAGACTGCGATCAACGTGCGGACGGGCGCGTCGTTCAACGGCAAACTGCTGGCGCAAACGGATGTCAACCTGGACCAGAACAACATCATGGACGCGAATCTGATTCCCCCGCCCGAGGTGCAACTGGAGATCGTTTCCGCGCACGGCACGGGCACGCCGGCGACAGGGGTCTACGTCAACGTCATCGGCAGCCTGCTGACGAACAGCATCACGCCCGTCGCGACGATGGGCGGCACGCAGTACGTGGCCACGGGCTGGAGCATGACCGGCAACGCGCCGGCCTCGGGCAGCGGGACCAACATGGTGATGGTGCAGACCAACAGCGCGGTGCTGACGTGGCTGTGGAGCACCAACTATCTGCTGAACGCGTCGGCCGGTTCCGGCGGCGGCGTCACCGGCAGTTCCAACGGTTTCTACGCCGC
>CAZXVN010000417.1:0-4917 GCA_964643945.1 uncultured Lentisphaeraceae bacterium
GTTTCTGAACGCATGGAAACAGATCGAGACGAGGCTGAAATGATGGGTGAACAACAGGGTGGTGGGTATTCGCCGCCCGCTGCGCGGTCGGCTCAACCCACACCCTGAGCGTTCGAAGCGGAAAAATGATCGAGGCGACATTTTTTGAATTACGCGAACTCGTAAACCACACTGCGGTTTATGCCATACTATTCGCTTGCCTAATTGGCCTTATTGTCATCTTCAAACACGATGTACGAAGGAAATGTTCTCCGGTCATCAAAGCGAGCCTTGCAATATTTGTGCTCGGCGTGATGCTATCGCTTTTAGCAGAATACTTATTGGACAGATGGGCTTCAATAGTCACAATCACCAACGATGTCCACATTGCCTTGTTCCGAAGTTACAGACTTTGTGATTCGATTTCAGTGTACGCACGATTCTTTTCCGGAACCACACTATTCTGCTGGTCTCTTTGGACTATCGCTAAAAATTTGCTGAGCAATCAAAAAGAAACTCACAATAGCTTACAATCAGGATCAACAAAAAGCTTCTAACCAGAGCGTCCTCGAAACGCGCTGATGCGCGTTCGTGGCGCGCAACGTTAGCCCAATAAAGGGGATTGCCACGCAAGAACGGTATGATATATTGTAATACCGAAATCGGGAGGTGATTATGAGCGTTGCAAAAGTGGCGATTACATTAGATCAGAGTCTGTTGGTGACGCTTGACCGGCTGGTCCGGCAACACGGTTTTCCAAGCCGCAGTCGGATCATTCAGCAGGCCGTCGAAGAAAAAGTGGCCAGAATCGAATCAAACCGTTTGGCGAGGGAGTGCGCTAAGTTGGATCGCCATTTCGAACAAGCCGTCGCGGAAGAGGGAATGGGAGAGGAGATGGAATCATGGCCAACCTATTGAGGGGCGACATCATCTGGGCTGACCTTAATCCAACCAAGGGGCATGAACAGGCGGGCATGCGGCCGGTTCTCATTTTGAGCCACGATGTCTTCAACGAGAAGTCTGGCACCGTTATTGCAATTGCCTTGACGAGCCAGCCACAACGAGCTTTTTTTCCGTTAACACTTGAGTTGTCCAGCCCAAGGCTGCCAAAACAAACGTGGGCAAAGATCAGCCAGATCAGGACACTATCGGTTGAACGGATCGGGAAGAAACTCGGAAGAGTTTCTGATCAGGAACTGCAACAGGTCATTGAGGGATTGAACGAGATCGTTGGCTAACCAGCCCTCTCATGCAACGGGATACCGTGCATGGAGGGCAACGTTGTGCAAAGAAAAAGAATTGAGGTGGCGAGGCGAATCGGGTATTCTGTCTCCATGAGCAAGTGGGCGAAGTTGCTTGACCAGATTGTGAGGGGGACGGCAGACGCCAATGTCCCCTTTGATGATCTGTGCCATTTGCTTGGGCGTCTTGGGTTTGAGAGACGGACACGCGGAAGTCACAACGTCTTCCGTATGGCCGGCATCCCAGAGAAACCCAACCTCCAGCGGGCAGGGGCCAATGCCAAGCCCTATCAGGTACGGCAGGTACGTGACATTATCGTGCGATACAAGATGGGAGACCAAGTCTAATGGACCGCTACGAGATCATCATCTACTGGAGCGTCGAGGACGACGCGTTCGTCGCAGAAGTGCCGGAACTTCCCGGTTGCATGGCCCACGGGGCCACCCAGGAAGAAACGCTGTGCAACGCCAAGAAAGCCGCCCAACTCTGGCTGGATACGGCCAAGGAATTTGGCGATCCCGTTCCGGTCCCGAGGGGCCGCCGTCTCGTGTTTGCATGAGAAGTGCAGAACAACGGCACGGACCGCGACAGTGAAAAGGCACGCCAGACGGCGCGCCTTTTCACTGCGGGTCATGCCTGACGTTGGGCAAGATGAAATGGAAACACGAAACCAAATAATGCACGGACTGGGCGCATTCTTATCCGGTGCCGTCGCAACGATCCTGCTGGTCAAAGGAATCCTCTTTGTCTTTCCGACAGCAGCAGAATACATCACTCCTGGGATCAGCCTTGGGATTTTCATCCTCGCTTGGTGGGTATCCTATCTGACCATTATTCATGAAGTGCGGAAGCGGAAGACACACAAGAGGCCAGAGAGCCGCTAACAGAGAATACTCGTGATCCTAGATGCCAGCCAAACGCCCCAAGCGCCCGCTTGACGGAATCAGCTAGCCTGTCATAATAGAACTGTGACTCGGAATGCATTATTGGGGTTTCGCAGCCACGGTACAAAAAGCTGCAAGAGAGGTTTTCCATGCCCACCATCTCGATGTTCTACGGCATCTTGATCCTGATGTACTTCCACGACGACAAGAAGCACAAACGGCCTCATATCCATGCCGAATATGGGGAGTTTGTGGCCTCGATAGCCATCGACGACGGTACCGTCCTCAACGGCAGTCTGCCCCCTTCCAAGATGAAGTTGATTCAAGCGTGGATCGAAATCCACCGGGAGGACTTGATGGCGGACTGGAAACTCGCCGTTTCTGGTGAACCTGTGTTTAAAATCGACCCCCTCAAGTGAGGATTCCTTATGGACACCATCACACACGCCGTACCTCTTGATGGCTATCGGATCGACATCCGAACAAGCAGCGGAATTTCAGGAATATTCGATGTGAAGCCATACTTGAAGGGGTCGGCCTTCAAGGAGCTTGAAAACACTTCCTATTTCCGGCTAGTCTCGCCAGCACATCACGGAATCCGATGGCCTAATGAGCAGGATTTCAGTTCCGACACGATTATATGGGACATCCAAAACGCCCAACAACGCCATCAACTCGGACGTTCGGCAAAGAGAGATAAATCAGAAGACGGATCAGGATAATTGTGAGTTGCTGGGCCTTCTTGACGGCGTAGCCCATTTGTGCTACGTTTGGGTTATCAAAGGGAGAAGAAAGTATGAGCCGTACGGTAACCGTGAGAGCCAGAATGGCGCCGGGGTTGAAGTCCGACGTGGAGGTCCTGTTGGAACAGCTGGGCGTGACGACAACCGAAGCCATCAATATGTTCTTCAGCCAGATCCGACTGCGCAAGGGCATTCCCTTTTCCATAGAGGTGCCCAACAGCAGCACCCGCCGGACTTTCGAGACCACCGACCAGGGTGAAGAGCTTCATGCCTATAAGAACCTGGATGAGATGTTCAAGGCACTCGACAAATGCTGAAACTCAAAACCACAACCCGGTTTGAGAAAGACTATAAGAAGGCCATCAAGTCCGGGAAAGACATGACCCGATTAAAACGGGTCATGACATGGATTGCCGGCGCGCAGACGTTGCCGACGGAATTACGCGACCACAAACTGGTCGGAAATTATCAGGGGAGGCGAGAGTGTCATTTGTCAGGAGATTGGTTGCTCATATACAAACTCGAAGACGACACAGTGATTTTTGAGCGAACAGGATCGCATGCCGAGCTGTTTAAAGCATAAGCCGAACAAGGCGGTGGAGGCGACGGAATTTCGCCGCCTCACCGCTGACGTTGTGCGAGAGAACATGACGAGAACAAGAATATGCGCATGCGTCGTGACTGGTGCGGCGATTGTCAGTCTCTGGGGGCTTCTGGGTGGATGCGGAGTGTTTTCCACAGCACGCGCAACCGGTCCGGGTGACTTTTCGGAAGAAGACGTTCGGCTCTTCATCACACCAGGCCGTCCACTCGGCGAGATTACAAACCGATTCGGCCAAGCGCGCCTTGTGCGAACGAACGGTCAATATTCGGTCTGGCACTTCCGGAGTGGTCTCCCGGATATTGGTAAGCGAGTAGCTGGATATATTCCGAGGGAGCCACTTGATTGATTATGTTGCCCACGAGAATCGAGAAAAAAACGGGTTGACGCCACCACGGTCAAAGGGTAATACTAATGGTATGAAAACGGCATTGTCCATTCCAGAAGACGTATTCGAGCAGGGCGAACGCCTTGCCCGCCGCCTGCGCGTGACGCGTAGCCGGTTATACGCACGCGCACTGGCTGACTTCGTGGTGCAGCACGAAGATGACAAGATCACTTCCGCGATGAACGAAGTTCTACGAGAGGTTGGGGTGGAGGCAGACGAATTCACACGGAGGGCCGCTCGTCAGGCGTTGCGGCGCGTCGAATGGTAATAAGCCAAGGTGATGTGTGCTGGGCTGATCTCGACGAGCCAACCGGCTCATCTCCCGGCTTCAGGCGTCCGGTTCTGGTGGTTCAGTGTGACGCCGTCAACAGGAGCCGTATCGGGACGGTTGTCTGCGTCCCCCTTACAAGCAACACCAAATGGGCTTCAGCCCCCGGTAATGTGTTGCTGAAGTCATCGGCAACCGGTCTTCCGAAGGATTCTGTCGCGAATGTTTCTTTAATCGTTACCTTAGCCCGAAGCCAACTCACAGAGCGAGTGGGCTGCCTTTCACCTCGGCATGTGACCGCCGTCATAAATGGGATCGATGTGATACTTGGACGATGAGATCGCCGAACAAGGCGGTGTAGGCGACGGGATACCGCCGCCCCACAGCCCTGACGTTATGAGGAGAGGAATTGTATGAAACATGTGACAACTGTACTGGCAACCATGTGTTTGACGGCCTGCATCGCGTGCTCGGACGATACGAACCGGACGATTGAAGCGAGAGGCTTTGTTCGCCAGATTGTCCAGTCGTTGCTCGATGGGGAAGGCGCAGTCACGTTCCCGGTCGCCGACAAGGTGTTCGCGATCGACAATGGGGAGATGTTGTCCAGGGCGGACTTTCAGAAAGCATGGCCTCAGTTCGCCAAAGAGGCGACCAAGAAGAAGATGTCGACGGAGCAGTTCTTCCGAGATGTTGACTTGCGAATTGACTTTCCATTGAACAACAAACGCCTGATGAGCAACAAACGGGTGCTGGAATCATACAAGCATCAAGACGAGGACCTCTACTGCGATGCAAGCCATGTGAAAGAG
>CAZXVN010000418.1:0-8371 GCA_964643945.1 uncultured Lentisphaeraceae bacterium
GTGCTGGCCTTGTTGGTGCTGTCGCCGTTGTTGGTACCGATAGTCATCTTGCTGCGCCTGACCGGCGAGGGAGAAGTGTTTTTTTTGCAGGCCCGTGTGGGCAAAGGTGGCATAGCTTTCAAGCTCTACAAGTTTGCCACCATGCTCAAGAACAGCCCCAATATGTCAGGCGGACTGCATACGACGCGGCGTGACCCGCGTCTGATGCCGCTCGGTCACTTTTTGCGGATGACTAAGATCAACGAGCTGCCGCAACTGGTCAATATCTTGCTGGGCGACATGTCTATCGTGGGGCCGCGCCCGCTGGTGGACAAGACCTTTGACCCCTATCCCGAGCATGTGAAGCAGGTCATCTACACGGTGCGGCCGGGACTGACGGGCATCGGCTCGATTGTGTTCCGCGACGAGGAGCGACTGCTTTCTGATTCTGGCATGCCGCTGGCGGAGTTCTATGCGAAGCACATCGCGCCTGCCAAGGGCGAGTTGGAACTGTGGTATCAACGGCACCTGTCGCTGCGGACAGACCTGATGCTCATGTTTCTGACCGCTTGGGTGATCGTTTTCCCCAAGAGCCGGTTGCTGCATCGGGTGTTCAAAGATCTGCCGGAGGTGAAGGTGCCGGGTTTGGAAAAATAAGGTTCTAAAGTTTGAGAGTTCTAGAGTACTAACGTTGGAAAGAGGGAAAAGAGTAACGGATGACTAATGAGGTGTTTAAAAGACAGCTTGAAGAAAGAACGTTGGTGTTTTCTATACAGGTGTTAAATTTCCTGGCGAAGTTGCCCAATAAGAGCATTTTTGGCTGATAGTTGATGCTGGAGAAGTGTGTTAACACGAGAATGCGTGAGTCAAAAGGTCTCTGCAATTTTGAAAGAAATCCGGCAATAACGCAATCCCGCAATAACGCAATACCTCCCCCATGACCATAATAACAATAAAACGTTTACCTATCAAAAATTATAGGTTAACCTATCAATATGAAAGCGATAACCAGAGCATTTTCAATCGAGCTGATGGCGCGGCTTAAAGAAAAGGGCGGGCTGATCCAGGCTGTTTTAGGGCCGCGGCAGGTTGGGAAGACAACCGGGGTCAAGCAGTGTCTGGCAAGCCTGCGCGCGAAATCGCTGTATGTCAGTGCTGACAATCTGCTGGCGCCGCATCCGGAATGGCTGGTGAGGCACTGGCAGAAGGCGTTGCTGCTGCCCAAGGGCTCGATACTGGCCATTGATGAGGTTCAGAAGATCGACCGCTGGCAGGAGGTTCTCAAAGACCTGTGGGACAACCAGAACCCGACTCGGCTACGTGTGGTGGTGCTGGGGTCAAGTTCTTTTGAGATCCAGCAGGGGCTCAAAGAGAGTCTGGCCGGACGGTATGAAATCCTCCCCGTCCGGCATTGGAGCGCGGCGGAATCCGCGAAGTTGGGCGTTTCATTCGCCCCGTATCTGATCCAGGGCGGGTATCCGGGAAGTTACCGTTTCTTGAAGAACACTGCCCGCTGGCAGGCGTACATGCGTGATGCGATTGTCGAAAATGTGTTGAACAAAGACATTTTCCGGTTGCGCCCGCTCTCAAAGCCCGTGCTGTTCCGCCAATTCCTTGAAATCATCCGCGCGTATCCGTGTCAGGAGATCAGCTACAACAAACTGCTCGGGCAATTGCAGGATCAGGGGAATGTCGAGTTGGTGAAACATTATCTGTTTCTGCTGGAGTGCGCGTTTCTGTATAAGGGCTTGGAGAAGTACAGCCGCAAGGAACATCTGAAAAAAGGGTCAAGCCCAAAGATATTGCCCCTGTGCCCGGCACTGTGTACCTATGAAGGCTCTCTGAAAGCCTGGGGCGACCCAGACAAGCGCGGGCGGCTTCTTGAGATCTTGGTCGGGTCTGTCCTTCATCAGTTGCCGGGGCGCCTGTATTACTGGCGCGAGAGGAATGAAGAGGTTGATTTTGTCTACGAGGGGGAGCGGACGTTTGCCGTTGAGGTGAAGTCGGGGAAGAAACGCAAAGCAGGTGGGCTGACGGCGTTTGTGGCGCAGTATCCCGATGCGGTTCCGGTGTTTGTCGATATGGAAAATTATGCGTGGTTTGAAAAAGATCCGGAGGGGTTTCTGGAACTGATGGTGGGAAAGCGCCGCTAGCGGGTAATATGGAAAAGTTCTAACGCGGGCTGACGCCCGCATCCCAAGTAGTCAGAAGACAGGAGACAGGAGTCAGTTCTGGCCGCCAGATGGAAGGGTGTTGAGAAAGGGTTCGGGGTTCAGAGCGGGACTTCTTGTGAATCAATGCGTTAGACATCCTGAACCCTGACATCCTGAACCCTGGTTTCTCAGATCAGAATGAAATGCGTTGAAATAGTCGCTTACCTATAACTTCAACGGATTACGATTAAGAATACGATTAGGATTAAGAAATAGCGCTTCGATTCGTAATCCTAATCCTAATCGTAATCGTTCAAAAGTTACCTCAACGTTTGTCCGCGGCGCAGCCGCGCGGTTGGCTTGTCGATCTCCTTATTCTGTCTCCTGCCTCCTTCGCAAACAACTTGTTTTTATTCGCCGTTGTTGATTTGCAAGGCACTAAAGTGCGGGCTTGCCCACATTAGCGGGGAGGGAGACTTTTAACCAAAATGAACGACCGGTTTTATTTAATTGACTAAAATGAACAACCATCTATATTAGTCATCATGATTTTACGCACGCTTAGTTCGATCGCTTTCTCAGGGGACTGGGGCCGCCAAATGCGGTTCATCAGCGGTCCCCGGCAATGCGGCAAGACAACCTTGGCCCGCACGCAATTGCGGGCTACCGGTTGCTCGGGGCTCTACTATCTTTGGGATCTTCGGAGTGTTCGTCAGCGGTACAAGGCGGATGAGCTTTTCGTTACGGCCGATTTTCCGGCGTCTGTCGCGGAGATCTGGGTTTGTCTGGATGAGATTCACAAGATGCCGCAGTGGAAAAACATCCTCAAGGGGTTCTTTGACAGTTTGTCCGAACGTTGCCGGTTGATGGTTACGGGGTCGGCCAAATTGAATATTCTGCGGCTGGCAGGAGACAGCCTTGCAGGACGCTATTTTACCTTCCATCTTCTGCCCGTCACTTTGGCCGAATTTATCGGCAACCCTTCGTCGCCGGCCGTCTGCCTCGATTCGTCTGCGGAATATATGGGGATGCGGATGGATGCCCGACCGGCGAGTCCGGCGGCATTGGATCAGTTGCTTAAGTTCAGCGGTTTCCCGGAACCGCTCTTGAACGCCAAGAGCCCCTTTCATCGCAAATGGGCCGGCGATTACATCGAGACTGTCATCCGCGAAGATATTGGAACGCTCACCCGGATTATCGACCGGGAACATCTCTATAATCTTTATCAGCTGCTTCCCGAAATGGCGGGAAGCCCGCTGTCAGTCGCTTCGATGGCCGGACACCTGCAGGTGAGTCCGGTAACGGTGAAAAATTATCTGCGCCGGCTGGAAGATTTTTACCTGATCTTCTCCTTGCGCCCCTTTTCTCGCAACATCAAACGGTCGCTGCTGAAGGCGCCGAAATTTTACCTGCACGACTGGACCAGGATCGTCTCCCCCCCTCAGCGTTTTGAGAATTATGTCGCTTGTGAATTGTTGGCCCGAACGCGATTCTGGACGGATAACACCGGAAGGAAATTCGACCTTTACTATGTGCGTAACAAACAAAAGGAAGAAACAGATTTCCTGATGACCCGCGAGAACGTCCCGTGGCTGTTGGTGGAGGCCAAACTGTCAGACCAACCGGTGGAGAAACATCATCTTGCAACCGCGGAAGCACTCGGGAAGATTCCGGTCATACAGGTCTGCCGACAGAATGACGTCGCGCTTGTGCAACGGGAACGAGTCTTCCGCTTGTCTGCCAATCGGCTTTTTGCATAGGGGAACTGTCCGTGAACCGTGAACCGTAAATGGTAAACAGTAAACCGTGAGAGGTGAGAAATGGGGAGCTTTGTTAAAAGTGTTCATGAGCTTGATGTGTACCGATTGGCAGTCGAGATGCAACAGGAAATCTATGGGCTGACAAAAAGTTTTCCAAGGGAAGAATTGTATTCTTTGACGGATCAGGTTCGGCGTTCATCCCGGTCTGTTGGTGCAAATATTTGTGAGGCCTGGGCGAAGAGACGTTATGAAGCCCACTTCATAAGCAAACTGTAAGGCACTGATTCTCTTGTAGTGCACAAAATAATGTGATATTGTGCAGTCTGTTATGAAAAATATCGTGGCGAGCCATCGGATGGAGCGTGACGAGTTGCTGAAGCGGACGTTTGTTCCGCGGCAGGGACTGGCTGAGGCGGTGCAAAGCATGTCTGGCAGTCTGATTAAGGTGGTCATCGGCCCGCGCCGGGCAGGTAAGTCGGTCTTTGCCTTGCAGATGCTTTCCGCCACATGCGGTTTGGATTTCGCTTACATTAATTTTGATGATGAACGCCTGATGTCACCGGTTAATCTGGATGAGCTGTTGACGGCCATGATCCAGAGCTACGGCGAGACCAAGAACCTCTTTTTTGATGAGATCCAGAATGTCGAGGGTTGGGAGCTTTTTGTCAATCGGCTGCAGCGGCGCGGCTACAACATCGTGCTGACGGGCTCCAACGCCCATCTGCTGAGCCGTGAACTTTCCACCCATCTGACGGGCCGCTATCGGGAATTCCGCCTGCTCCCGTTTTCATTTGCCGAGTATCTGGAGGCCCGTGCTTTCGCGCTTGACGAGCGTCTGGAGGCGAGGGAGCGGCAGGGGCAGTTGCTTAAGCAGCTTGCCGATTTCATGGCTTGCGGTGGATTCCCAGAGGTGGTGGTAGGGGGTGCAGACCCTTCCGGTTATCTTGCCACCTTGTTTGACAGTATCCTTTTTAAGGATGTCGTGAAACGTCACAATGTCCGGTATGCCAGCAAACTGCAGGATGTGGGCCGCTGGCTCGTCGGCAATGTTGCACGCGAGTACACCTGTACGAGTCTGAAAAACTCGCTGGCTTTCCGTAGCGTCCATACGGTGGAGAACTATGTCGCGTATCTGGTCGAGGCGTTCCTTTTTATGTCGGTGACGCGTTACTCACCGAAAGCCAAACTGCGTATGTCTGCCCCCCGGAAGATATACGGCTATGACACCGGAATGGTGAGTGCCGTGCGCTTCAGGGCCGGGAGCGATACGGGGCGGCTTCTGGAGAATCTGGTGGCCGTGGAGCTTTACAGGCGGAATGTCGAGCTCTATTCATTCAAGTGCGGTAATGGCAAGGAGGTTGACTTCCTGCTGCGTTCAGCAGGCGCGGCGGATCAACTGCTTCAGGTCTGCTACGATCTGTCCGACCCCAAGACCCGGCGCAGGGAATTGCAAGCCCTGTCCGCCGCAGGCAACGAGTTGGGTCTGACCTCTGGCACGGTTCTGACCTGGGATGAGGAAGGCGTTGAGACGTACGCGAACGTCACGATAAAATGTGTTCCGGCATGGAAATGGCTCCTAAACCGTGAACGGTAAGCCGTAAGCCGTAAGCGGTGAACCGGGGGACGTGAACCGCACGGTTAACGGTTTACTGTTTACGGTTTACGAATCTGATATGACCATAACCTATCCGCGAAATCCGCGCAGTCCGTAGCTCTGTTGTGTTTTCCGATTGCAAACCCTGCAACCAGCGCGAAGCGCGATGAAACCTTCTTGACCCAGGCCTATAGGCCGACAGGAACGCTATATGGAAACCATTCTTGTCACAGGCGGTACGGGTGCCGTCGGACCGCGGATCGTGGATGTCTTGGTCGCGGAAGGCTATGCTGTCCGTATTCTCGCCCTCGATGTCCCCAAGCCGGGTGCGCTCCCTCCGGGCGTGGAACTGCGCCTAGGCAGCGTCACCGATCCCGACGCCGTGCGTGAGGCCGTGCGGGACTGCGCAGGGGTCGTTCACATGGCCGCCCTGCTTCATATCGTGAACCCTCCACCAAGCCGGCGTGCCCAATACGAGGCGGTCAACGTCGGCGGGACCCGCACGGTGCTTGCGGCCGCACAGGCGTCGGGCGTGCAGCGTGTCGTGTTTTTCAGCACCATCGCCGTGTATGGTTATGGGGGGCAGGGCAATGGGCAATGGGCAATCGGCAATCAGAAGATTCTCACTGAGGAGTCGCCCTGCCAGCCGGACACTTTCTACGGCGAGACCAAACTCGCCGCTGAGAAACTTGTCCTGGAGACCCAGCGGCCGGACAATGCCCCGCTGGGCACGATCCTGCGCATGGGTGCCATTTACGGGTCGGGCATTAAGGGCAATTATCGTAAACTCGCCCTGGCGTTGGCGAAGCACCGCTTCGTTCCCGTTGGCACCGGGCAGAACCGGCGTTCTCTGATCTACGACCGGGACGTCGCAACTGCCACGGTCCTCGCGTTGCGGACGCCGCAGGCGGCTGGACAGGTGTACAATGTGACGGACAACCGCTTCCACACGTTGGCCGAAATCATCGCCGCTATCTGTGTCGCCTTAGGCCGCCGGTTGCCCCGGTTGCGGATCCCGCTGGTGGCTGCCCGCCTGGCCGCAGCAGGTGCCGACCTGTTCCTGCGGCTGGCGGGCAGACGACCCATCGTGCGTGCGGCGGTGGACAAGTATGTTGAGGAAGTGATGGTCAGCGGCGATAAAATACAGCGGGAGCTCGGGTTTGTTCCGAAATACAGCTTGGCGGCTGGCTGGAAAGAGTGTGTCGTCGAGATGCGTGCTGCAAACGAACTGTAGGTAGAGATCTGTGATGCTCGGTGTAATCTTAATCGTTCACAGTTAACCGTAAAGTGTGGTTGACGGATTATAATAATAATCGTAGAGTACGGTTTACGTATCAGGAGGGTGTCATGTTAGAAGAGATTTTTTATTTTCACAAACAAAGCGTGGAAGAGACGCCCCAACGGTTTAAGCGGTATCTCTGCGGGGAGATCGATTGGGATGCCCCGTGCCTTTGTGTGGCGGGCGCACGCGGTACGGGCAAGACAACGCTTTTGATTCAGCACTATCATGAACGCTACGGAGATGTCGGAAAGTGTCTTTATGTTTCGGCGGACAATATCGAGGTGTCAGCGCTGGGGCTCCTCAGTATAGCGAAGGAGTATTTCAAGTATGACGGCAAAGCGCTGATCATTGATGAGATTCATAAATATCCGGAATGGCAGACGGAATTGAAGAACATTCTCGATACGTTTAAAGGGAGAAAGGTGTTGTTTTCGGGCAGTTCCTCGATCGAACTTCATGAGGGGAAGGCAGACCTTTCCAGAAGGGCGGTTTATTATAATTTGCGCGGGCTCTCGTTCCGAGAGTATCTGGAGATCAAGAAGGATATCAAGCTTCCGGCGTACCGGTTGGAAGAGGTGTTGACGGGGCATGTGAAAATTGCGCAGGAGGTGTCTTCCGGCATGTCCATCCTCAAACATTTTGGGGAGTACCTTGTTTCTGGGTATTATCCGTTTTTTATGGAGGGCGAGCGGTCCTATCTGTCCAAAGTTTTTAACATTGTTGAAAAGGTGTTGTACGAGGATGTGGCGGTCTTGGGTAATATGAAGCGGTCAAATATTATCGTGCTGAAGAAGATGCTTTGGGTGATCGCGACCTCTGCACCATTTGCTGTCAATATCGAAAAAATGAGCCGCGAGCTTGGGATCTCCAAGGAGTATGTGTATGCGTATTTGGAGTATCTGGAACGTGCGGGATTGATGAGTTCACTCCGCGAGGACGCACGGGGGTATAGGATTGCCCGTAAACCCGAGAAGGTGTTTATGGAAAACACAAACTTGCTCTGCGCGGTTAACCGCAATTTAAAATCGGAAAGCAGTCAGGGGCAGGTGAGGGAAACCTTTTTTGTGAATCAGCTTAAGGGCGTCGCCAAGATCACCGCTGGCGTGGTCGGGGATTTTACGGTTGACGGAAAATATCATTTTGAAGTCGGCGGGAAGGGCAAGACGTTTCGGCAGCTGAAGGGGGCCGAGAATGGATATGTGGTTGCTGACCGGATCGAGATCGGTCACGGGAACAAGATCCCCCTGTATTTGTTCGGTTTCTTGTATTAGTGCCGTGCAAACCCACAACGGCAATAAAAAACAAGTTGTTTGCGAAGGATTCAGGGTTGCGCGTCTCTCTCGGGGTCGGAATCGGTATCGCCTTTATAAGCAGATGCGCGGTTACCAGACAATGACCATCCAGGAACAATCGATCCCGATTCCGATACCGACGCCGATTGGGTTGCGGGCGGGCCCGCGTTAGGGTGTGTGTCAGGAAAGTGACATGGCTTCGACGGTCATGCCGCAAAGACTGCCGGCCTGGCGGTGGCCTCGCGGTCGCGGACGCCCGACCAGTAGGCGTCGTGGAGTCCGTCGGTAATGAGCGCCCTGACCCAGAGGAC
>CAZXVN010000419.1:0-2931 GCA_964643945.1 uncultured Lentisphaeraceae bacterium
CGCGATTCGAGTGCCTTACGGAGGCGCGCGCTACGGCTGACCCGCAACAGTGCTGCCTGCACGTCCGATGCTTCTCTGGCCGTTAACGCTTCTGTCGCATAGACCGCAACGAACGGCACTGGT
Source organism: uncultured Lentisphaeraceae bacterium (assembly GCA_964643945.1). Classification (GTDB taxonomy): domain Bacteria; phylum Verrucomicrobiota; class Kiritimatiellia; order RFP12; family UBA1067; genus JAHFSX01. The sequence goes on from CAZXVN010000419.1 coordinate 124, forward strand.
CCGGTGCGCTCGATTACCCGCACCCCGCCTTTATCCACTGCCCCGCACCCGATCAGCAGCGGGAGCGCGTAATCCGAAATGAACGCCGCGGTGCCGCGTCCGCTTTCTATCACGCTGCGCGCCGCCAGCGTGCAGTTGTCCGCCGTCTCCGGAACACCGTTCGTCTCATACCCGAACGTCTGCATCAGCGCCAAGGCGCCAGCGTGTGTTACCTCGCAGATTTCAGGTCCGAAAAAAACGCGGTGACCGACCGCGTCGGAAACCTGTTGCGCCGGATCGTCGGAGCGGACCACCAGCACACCCTGAAAGACGGTGCCGCCGCGCGCGTCGGTAAGCCGCGCGAGACACATGCTGGACCGGCCTTTAGAATGGGTCAGTTCTGCTTCTGTCACCGAGGCTTTGCCGATCATCAGATGCGGTTCGCCGCCCAGCCGTCTACGCGCGCCTTCCAGCGAGCTGGCAAACGCCAGTTCTACGGGTCGCCTGATCTCTTTGGCGAGCGCTTCTGCCAACGCGCGGTAGTTTCGCTGGGCATACCCGGCCACACAGGCGCATGCGTTCTCTGCCGCCAGCGGGTCATCCACCGCTATGCGCAACGGAATTTGATCAGCCCCCAACGCCCAGCCGGCCACAAGCGTGACCGCAGTCATTGCCACTCCGTATCGACTCATGCCGCACACATCCTAATTCTTCTTTTGCAGCACGCGCACGCTGTTCTTTACCGTGTCCAGCATATAGACCTTTGAGCCGTCCTGACTCACCGCTACGGTCACGCGGACACAGCCGCCGATATCTTTGACCATTCCGACCTCGCCCAAATACTTGCCGTCTGGCGTGAAGCGGTTTATCGCGCACTTGCCCGACTCCGCCACATACAGCGTCCCGTCTGCGCCCATGCAGACGTTTTTCGGTTCGCAACACCCGTCGAAGAATTTTGCGCCCTTCGGCTTATTGATCGCGCCATTCTTCTTGCCGTCGCGGTCATACTTGCTGACTTCAAAAGAGCAATTTGCGGCCACATACAGCGTGTCGTTGTAGGCCATGACGTCCATTTGTCCGCAGCAGCCGCGTAGACCGGAGAGGATCACTTTCGGCTGTTCCAGTTTACGGTTCAGGCGGTACACCGTGAACCCCGTATTGGCACGGACGGTGACGAACACGTCGCCGCCACTGGCGGTCACCGACGACGCCACCTTGCTGCGGTTTACAAAATCCGTACGCTGGGCCACGCTCATTTTTTTTGTCTTGTCTTCAGGAATGGCGGCCTGCGGCCAATCGGCTGAGCACACCATCTTGCCCGCCGCGTCCAACACCGCCAACTTGCCAGCTCCTGCTACCAGCACCGTCTTGTCTGAAGCGCTCCACGCCACGGCCTGCGGCGCGAACTCTAGTTTCCAGAGGGCCTTCAAGGTGTCATCTGGCGCAATGACACGGAGACACTTGCCAGCCTCGTCCGCCGTCACCAGGTTGCCGTCCCCGTCCATACAAAAACCGCTAAGACTTTTTGCCTGCGTCTCCGGCTTCACGCCGATCATGCCTTTCGGTTCATGCGTCATCGCGTTCGTGTCCGCAATCAGAAAGCCCAGCACTGCCGCCGCCATCCATTTTTTCATGTTTTATGACTCCTTCCGTTTGCTTGTTAATCCACAAAAAATCAAAGCCACCTGAGTGTGTGGAATCACTCTTGACAGATAAAGATCATTATACTATCAGCGCCCTCCGGTTACAAGCGCACCTTTTGGCGCATGCGTACTCAACTGTTTTGAATCGTACCCTTGCCCTGCCCTGTTTATCAGGAGTGTTGCGTTCTGACGCGCACTTGTGATATTTTGAAATGCTTCATGAGGAAGACGATCATTGAACAGCGGAGCAGTCTGAGTTTGGCGGTGGGTGTTTTGGCATTGGGGTGCGCAGCCGCTTTTGCCGCCACCTCCATTCCCCTTAAACGGCCTCGCCCTGACAATAGATCGATCACCTAATCAATCCAAACACATCAATCCAAACACATTATTGAATTATGAAAAAACTCAGCGCATTCTTTGTTGGCCTCGGCCTGCTCGCCTCCGTTCAATCTGCGGTGGTGAAAGAATCCGGAACAACCCGGGGAATCATTAATATCGGCAAACAGGAGCGACCGGCGGATGCGGTCACGCTTGTCGGGCCGGACGGCTACAACCTCGTCCCTGAGGGCGGGGGCCCCACCAAGTGGTTCTTCAAGGACGGGATTCTCACCGCCTCGCCGGGCTGGGACAGTGTCCTCACCAAGGAAACCTACCAGGACATCCGCATGCACGTGGAGTTCAACGTCAACGAGGTGAAGGACGCCAAGGACCCCGAGAAGGACGGTAACTCCGGCATCTACATCCAGCAGCGTTACGAGATACAGATTCTCAACTCATTCGGAGTGCCGGAGGCGGACTACAAGTCCAGCTACTGCGGGAGCATTTACCGCCAGAAGAAACCGGATCGGTTCGTCTTCAAGAAGGCGGGAGAGTGGCAGAGCTACGACTTCGTCTTCCGGGCGGCGCGTTTCGATGGTGAGAAGAAGACCGAGAACGCCCGTATCACCGTCTATCAGAACGGTGAATTGATCCACGACGATTATTCCATTACTGGCAAGACCGGGGTCGGGGAGAAGGAAGGACCGCAGCCCCGGCCCATCAAGCTGCAGGGACACCACAACCCGGTGCGCTTCCGCAACGTGTGGATTCAGAAGCTGACACTCGACGCGCAAGCAACGAAACCAGCGGCCAAGGCCGCCACCACCGGCGCTACCGCAGACAAGACGGTCAAGGAAAGGCAGGATGA
>CAZXVN010000420.1:0-14305 GCA_964643945.1 uncultured Lentisphaeraceae bacterium
CCCCAGACCCCCCCGGAACGGACGGCTGTGATGCGCTGCACCCCCGACGGCTCCAAGAGGCGGAATCTGCCATCCCGGAAGACCCCGACCCGAGCACCCCGGCAAAACCACAGCCGCCCTTCAGCGGCGACCGCCAATTCGCAATTGCCGCCGTCAGGCAAGCCGTCCTCCGCAGTGAACAACCGCACCTGCCCGTCCTGAATCCGGAAGACCTCGCCCCCAGCCGTGTTGCTGAGGTAAGACACCCACACGGCGCCCTCGCCGTCCATCACCATGTTGCCGGTCCCCGCATCCGGCCGCCCCCTCTCCAGATTGAACACCGCCACCGGCCGCCCCGGGTCTAAGCAGACCACGGTCCGCCGTCCGATCGCGACCCACAGACGTCCGTGCCGGTCAGCGGCCAGGGCTTTGAGCACACCCGCCTGCAACCCCTCCGCCAGCACCGGAACCTCCCGGAACTGCACGCCGTCGAAACGCGCCAGCCCCGTTTTCGTGGCCACCCACAGGAAGCTGTCGGGCGTCTGGTCGATGCCCACCACCGAGTTATCCGGGAGCCCCGCGTCGGACTGCCAGGCGCGGACGGACCACGCCGGATCCGCCGGAGCATTCTGCAATGCGGCAGCCGCCACCGTCAGGCAGAGCCAATAAGCCGTCATTCGGGTCATGCCGTCTCTTCCATTCATGCGGAAACAGAGTAACAGCCCCGGCTTAGAAGCACAATACGCAGTTGAACGAGCCTAACGGATCATAAACATCGTGCCGAGCGGCTTCGCCTTCGCGCTGACCTCGGCGGAGTTCGCGCTCGTGGTGATGCTGTTGGTGGCCGTCACCACGTAGAAGTAGGTCGGCCCGGCTTTCACCGAGCTGTCCGTGTAGGCCGTTCCATCGGTTGTCCCGACCGTCGTATACCCCGAGCCGCTCGTCGTGGAACGCTTGATGTCATAGCCGGTCGCCCCGAACACGGCCGTCCAGTTCAGGCCGATTTGTCCGACTCCTGACGTGGCCACCAGCCCGCCCGGCGGAATTGGCGGATAAGCCGTGCTGATCCCGTATTTTTCCGCCAGATAATTGCCGATCTTGACCTCATCTGAGAAGGTGTTCGTGGTGCCGTACCCGATGATCTCGGCAATGTCCATGTCGCACGAAGTCAAGGTTTCGGTCCGTCCGATCTGGTTGTAGGGATAGGTTGCCAGATTCTCCGGAGTTGCGGCGTCATTGACGGTAACCTTGAGAAGCATGTAGTTGGTGATGGTCCCAAGCTCGAACCCGCCGCGAGGCATAGTCACGGGAGTGTTGGATACCGCTGCCCCGTTCATGGAAACAGCAGACGGAAGCTGATCATCCCAGAACCCGGTTTGGTTTTTGAACAAATTGTGGCTCGATTGCCGGACTGAAAGAAAAACAGTGGATGCGCGGGCGAGGAAGGAACCCTCGCCGTTCCAGTTGGTGTTCGGCGAACGCACCACGACGTATTGCTCCTTGACAAACATCGGTCCGGCACAGTCGAGGTAGCAACTGCCGCCCCTGAGATGCACCGATGACTTGGAATTGATATCGTCCGGCACCAGGCTCGGCGCCCCGCTCGAGCGGGTTGCCACATGCCCGTTGCCCGACCGGTCATTCCAGGTGAGCACCCCGGTTCCATCCGTCGTGACGCCGGCAGACGCATCATACCAGCAGGCCAGTCCGGCGATGACGGGCACCTTGTCCAGGACGACGGTCACGAGATAGTCTTTAACGCTGGTGCCAGCCGAGTTGGTGACGAAGTAGTGCACCGGGCTGGCGAAGTCCTGCAGAGCACCGGAAGTCTTGTTGCACGTGGCCTGGAAAGACATTGCGAAGGTCGGCGACAGGCTCGTCACGTCGGTCCCAAGGGGCAATGTCCAGGTAATGTTCGTGCCTGAAATGACAGCGCCGGGGCCGAAGCTGTAGATGTCGTTGGCGGGCGGGTGGGCGGCCAAATAGAGATCGGCGACATTCTGCGCCGTGAGCGCGCTGCCAAAGATTGAAACTTCATCGATGCTGCCAAACCAGCGGGCGATCCCGCCGGACCCGATCGTCACTTGATTGGTGGTGGCGGAAAGGGTGACCGGAGTAGGGTCAGAGGCCTCCAGAGCCCCGTCCACATACAGTGCCGACCCGCTTGATCCGGCTACCGCCACGACATGGTGCCATACGCCATCGGTCACATTCTTGGCGCCAATATTGGCAATGCCAGAGCAGACCCATCTCAGCTGGCTTCTGCGTCCGTCCATCTGCAAGAGCCACAGTGAACTGCCCTTGCCCAAGACACTCATGTCCTGATACACCCCAGACGGTTTGATCCAAGCCGCAACGCTGATCTCAGAAACATCAAAGCCGGTGCTGTTGCCGCAAGCGATCTGCCCCGAGCCATTGAACCGGCAGGCCGTATTGCCGGCGCCGAGACCTGAAAACGGAGGACCTGCCGCAGCCGTAATTGTCCCGAGGCCATAACCGCCGTTCGCGGCGGCGCCCAAGCTGCCGCTGTTCACTGCGGTCGGCGCGACAAAGGCCGGTTCGTCCAACCGATAATAGCCCACGGGATGGCTGGTCCCCACCAAGGTTGCGTAGGGCGTGGTGCGCCCCGCGTCCCGACCGTTGTTATAGTGGTCCAGCACATCCTGTGCGCTCAGCGCGGCGGTGTAGAACGCCGCCTCGTCAAGTGTGCCATAGAAATGGTTCAACGCGTCATAACGTTTGCCGAGGATGGTTCCGCCGCTGGTGGCCGCCACATACGCATTCGCCGGGAGCGGCTCGATTTCGTTGGCCAATGCCCCATTCACGTAGAGTTTGCACTTCGTGCCGTCGTTCACCACAACCAGATGATGCCATGCGCCTGCGACGGCCGTGCCGTCGGCGCTGTTGATGCCATTCCCGTCACCCGTCACAGTCAGGTTGCCATTATTCGTGAAGGGCCGGAAGCTCCATACGGTACCAAACAGGTAAAGCACCCACCCGGTGCGGTTGGCTGCAGCCGGTTGGCCGCTGGACATGACGGCGGCCGTGCCCGATGGCTGGCTCAACGAGGCTGGGTTAGCCCAGATTTCTGCGGAAAAAACGGTGGTGTTGAGCTGTGTGCTGTAGGGGATATCAATGTATTGAGAGGTTCCGTTAAAGGACACCGCCGTGCCGCTGGGACCGGCCAAGGCAGGCGTGACCCCTTTGGCGGGATCGTTCAGAAACGATCCGTTGAGGCCCGGTCCGCTGCCGGTGTTGTAGGCGGTTGCGTCCTCGACGACTGATGCCGTTTCGTTCAGGTGCCAATACCCGAGGGGGTTAAAGGTCGCTACCGTGTTGGAATAATCGGCCCGGGCGGGCAAGACGGCCATGATGCCGAAGGCAGCGCGGGCTGCCCATTTCAGGTGATGCCCTGTGCCGACACCAAGGGCGGTCAGCGTGAGGGCGGGTCCTTTCACGAAAGTTGGCGGGGTCTTGTGTGGCTGTGTGATATTCATCTGACTACTCCTCTGTTAGACTACCCAAACACACTGGGAGATAATGTTGGGACATAGGATAGGCCAAAGCCGCTGAACCGTCAAGTCCGTTTTGGGGGTTTGGGGGTTGCGCCATGAAGAAGGCCCGGCATCCGGATCTTGACGTCGCGGAGTTCCTTTTCGGCGCTGGCGGCCTCGCCCCTCCGTCAGGGTGACCTCTTGCGGGAACATGGCAAAAGCATATTCCCGCCGCACAAGCGTCAGAGCGGCGCGACACGCGAACCCGCTCAACACAGAAACTGACCCATTACATTTCGGCCCTTTATTCTGTTGCGTGCCGCAGGGGTGGTTGATACGCTTCAACCGTGAGCAGCATCAGGGAGCTGTTCGTACTGACACAACAATCGGAGGGGAATCACCATGAAATACAGCGCGACACTCGTTTTGTTCTCGTTTCTTGCTTTGCCTGCGGCCTTGACCGCGGACGTTCAAACCGCCGCCGCTCCCGCTGACCCGCCGCCGTTGCGCGGATTGCGCGAAGTCAGTCACGGCCAGGTGGAGCTGCGCGGCGGGTTCTGGGGGCCGCGCTTGAAAACCCAGCACGAGGTGACCATCCCGCATGCGCTGAACTGCCTCGAGAAAGACGGGCACGTCACCAATTTCGACAAGGCGGCGGGCGTGACCAACGGCCCTGTCAGTGGACATCATGCTTTCGACTCGGACCTGTACAAGGCTCTGGAAGGCGCGGCCGACTCGCTGCAGCACACCAACGACCCCGCCTTGCTCCAGCGCGTGGACGGCATCACCGACCGTATTCTGGCCGCCCAGCAGAAGGACGGCTTCCTGATCACCTGTCACATTGTCAACGGCCTCGACAAGCGCTGGGACGATCTGCGTCTGGGGCACCAGATGTACAATGCGGGCCACTTCTTCGAGATGGCGGTGGAGCACCAGCGGCTGACTGGCAACCCCAAGGCGCTCGACGCGGCGAAGCGGTTCGCGGACCATATCGGCAGCGTTTTCGGCCCCGGAAAACGCTATGACGTCGACGGCCATCAAGAAGTTGAGCTGGCCCTGATCAGGTTGTACCGGGCCACCGGCGAGCGGCGCTATCTGGACCTGTCGAAGTTCTTCCTCGACGAGCGCGGCTATGTCCACGGCACGGAACATACGCTCTTTGACCCCAAGACGGCGGTGCCGCCGGTCAAGCCCGAGGGCGAGCTGACCGGGGACCAGCGCCGCGAGTTCTGGCACGCCCAGCTGCGGTTGCGCAACGGCCGGATGCAGGACCACAAGCCGGTGGTGGAGCAGTTCGAGGCGGTCGGCCATGCCGTGCGCGCGGGCTACATGTATTCCGCGATGGCGGATATCGTGCGCTTTATGGAGGCGCCCGGCTACGAGAAGGCCCTTGATCATCTCTGGGAAGACGTGGTGAGCCGCAAGCTGTACCTCACCGGCGGCGTGGGCACTGGCCAGTATGGCGACGAGGGGTACGGCGATCCGTACCTGTTGCCCAACGAGTCGGCGTATTGCGAGTCCTGCGCGGCCATCGCCCATGTGTTCTGGCAGCACCGCATGGCCTTGCTCAAGGGGCAGGCCAAGTATGCCGACGTGATGGAGCTGGCCCTGTATAACGGCGTGCTCTCGGGGATTGCAGTCTCGGGCGACAAGTTCCTCTATGAGAATCCATTGACCAGCAAGAACGGCGAATCCCGCAGATCGTGGATCGGACTCTCCTGCTGCCCGTCGAACCTCGCGCGCATCATCCCGCAGGTCGGCGGGTTGGCCTATGCCTGTGGCAAAGGCCAGTTGGTTGTGAACCTCTACGTGGCCGGAGCGGCCACGCTCAAGATGAACGACAGGGTGCCGGTCAAGCTGTCTCAGCAGACCGACTACCCGTGGAATGGCCGCGTGCGTCTGACGGTCTTGCCCGAAATGGCCTCCGAATTCGACCTGTGCCTGCGTATTCCGGGCTGGGCCCAGGGCCGGCCCGTTCCCAGCGACCTCTACCGCTTTGCCGAGGCGAAGGCCCAGCCCGTCGGCCTCAAGCTCAATGGCCAGGCGGCCGACCCTGCGCCGGGCGCAGACGGCTACGCGCACCTGAGACGCATCTGGAAGGCAGGGGACGTGGTGGAGCTGGACCTGCCCATGCCGGTCCGGCGCGTCTACGCGCACGAGCAGGTCAAGGAGGACCAGGGCAAGGTGGCGCTGATGCGCGGCCCGGTCATCTATTGCCTGGAGGCGGCCGATCATCCGGACGCCGACCTCCTCAAGCTGGCGCTGCCGAAGCAGGCGGAGCTGCGTGCGGAGCACCGCGCGGAGCTGCTGGGCGGCGTGACCGTTCTCCAGGGCCAAGCTGTCGACGACGCGCAGCGTCCGGTCGCGCTGACTGCTGTGCCCAGCTACGCGTGGGCCAACCGCGACAAGGGGGCGATGACGGTTTGGATCAGCGAGAAGTAGAGTCGGAGAGAGGACAGGCCCGAATGGCGCGAAGTTAAGTGCTATGGCCAGCCTTAATCATAATCTTGCTCTTAATCTTAATCCAGACACTTTATCCCTGCCCTTCGTCGGTTACTCTTAGTCCAACTGCTTAGTCGCCTTCGCTCGGCTGTCTATCCTCGCGTATTTCTCAACAGAAAAGCACACGCCCTTCCCGGAAGCGACGCTTTTTGCAACTGCATGTTGAGATTCCAAGGCGGGGCTGTTACTCTGTTTGCGTTTGATGGGTATAGCGCATGAACAGAAGGACGGCATATAGATGCTTGATGCTGGCGGTGCTGACCGCCGCTGCGCTGCCGGCTGGCTCGGCGGCGCCGCCGTGCATCGTGCGCACCTGGCAGTCCGACGAGGGGCTGCCGGACAATACGGTAATGGGGGTCGGGCAGACGCCCGACGGCTTCCTGTGGGTGGCCGTGAAAACGGGGCTGGCGCGCTTTGACGGCGTGCAGTTCCGGGAGTTCCCGGTGGTGTCGGACGGGATGCCTGCGGACAGGATCATGAAGCTGTTGGCAGACCGGCGCGGCCGCCTGTGGGTCGCGAAAGAGCGGGGGGCTTTGTTCTGCGTGGAGCAGGGGCGGGCGGCGGCGGTGGACGTGCCGGAACTCGGAGCGTCCGGCGGCGGGGTGCGGTTCATGACGGAAGACGCCGCCGGTGCCGTGTGGCTGTCCTACAACGGCGGCGGCGTCGTGCGATTTCAAGACGGGCAGGCGCGCCTGTTCACCGGGGCAGACGGCTTGCCGGAGCGCGACGTCTGCCAATTCGCAGTGGACGGGGCCGGCCGGCTGTGGTTTACCCAGGATGGCTGGGTGGGGGTCTTCCGGGAGGGCCGGTTTTGCCCGCTGGAGCGGATTCCGGCTCAGTTTATCGCGGGTGCGCGCTCCGGGGGCGTCTGGTGTTATTGGCGGAACAATCTCTGCAAAAATACACCGGGGAAGGCACGCGCGTGACGGTGCCGCTGGACATGCCTGTGCTGACCCCGACAGCCTTGCACGAAGACCGGCAAGGCTCACTGTGGCTCGGAACGCGGGAGAAGGGGCTGTACCGGTTTGACCGCGCGGGCGCGGCGACCGTGGTCTTGGCGCAGCAGACCATCCTGAACATCACGGAAGACCGGGAGGGAACTTTGTGGGTCGGCACGCGCGGCAGCGGCCTGAGCCAACTGAAGCCGCGGACGGCGGAGCTGCTGGCCACCGGGACCGGCTTCCCGTCCGGGGGTGTGTGTTCGGTCTGCCAGGACGTCGACGGGCGGCTGTGGGCGGTCATCTGGCCGAACGGGGAGATCATGCGGAGCGCGGGTCAGGACTGGTCTTCCTTGACCGCCAGCGTCGGCGGGAGTGTGCCCAATGCCAAATGCGTGGATGCCGATCCCAAAGGCGGCGTGTGGATCGTTACGCAAGACAGCGGGTTGTGCCGCTGGAGAGACGGGGCAGTCACCGAGCAGTTCAGCGGGACTAACGGTTTGGTAACTGGCCATATCAGCGCGCTGCGGGTGACGGGTTCCGGCGCGGTCTGGATCGGGACCAGCTTGGTCTGGCGCGAGACAGGCACCGGCATGTCCGAGGAGCGCCCGCAGGTCCTGCAATGCCTGGAGGACAAGAAGTTCCAGACCTTCAGCCTGCCGCCCGGAAGCGGGCCGGTCGCGGCCCTGACGACAGATGCCGCCGGCGACTGCTGGGCCGCGACCAGAGCCGCGCCCAGGCGGTCGCCAAATACCGGCACCTCTGAAGGGGAATGATAACAGAGGCCGAAAAGATACAGCGCCGAGAGAACACTGATCGCACTCTCCGTCGCCACACTGAAGCGGTTAAATGACGCCCGTGTCAACTCCGAAGCTTCAGGCATTTCAATAAACGACACCTTTTGTCCGGCGTAAATCACAGCTACTACTTGCCGTTTACGCCGCAAAATGGTATCGTGCTGGTTATCCGAAGGGAGCTTGCTCATGATCAAACGGGACATCGGGCTTTTTTTAAAGCAAATGGCTAAGGAATATCCGGTCGTCACCATCACAGGGCCAAGGCAGTCCGGAAAAACGACGCTGGCGCAATCCTTGTTCAAAGGACACGGATATGCGAACCTTGAAGATGGCGAATTGCGCCAGCTTGCTGAAGCAGACGTCAAAGCGTTTTTCACCAAGTTTCCGCCCCCAGTGGTCATCGATGAGATCCAGCGCGCGCCGTCGTTGACGTCCGCCATTCAGGTCTGGGTTGACCGCCACCGGGAACAAAGGGGACAGCTCATCCTCACCGGAAGCCAGCAGCTTCATTTGCATCATTCCGTCAGCCAGTCGCTTGCTGGAAGAACCGCTTTGCTGACTCTGCTGCCCTTGTCCATTGACGAGATCCGCAACAGCCATGGCAACCTCCATGCGGACGAGCTGATCTGGCGGGGCTTCATGCCTGAACTCTACCATGCGCCCGTCTCCCCCACCCATTATTACCGCAACTATTTTCAGACGTATGTCGAGCGCGATGTGCGCCACCTGCTCCAAATCAGGAATCTGGCAGCTTTTGAACGCTTCATGGTTCTGCTTGCGGGACGTGTCGGACAGCTCGTCAACCTTTCCGGACTGGCGGGGGAAACCGGGGTCAGCAGCACCACCATTGCCGAGTGGCTGTCTATTCTTGAAGCCTCCTACATCATCTTCCGCCTGCAGCCGTTTCATTCGAATATCAGCAAGCGGATTGTCAAGTCACCGAAACTCTATTTCACCGAGACCGGGCTGGCCGCCTACCTGCTTGGTCTTGAGAACCCCAGTCAGGTTTCCCGTGATCCGCTGCGCGGAAATCTTTTCGAGAACATGGTCATCGCGGATGTCCTTAAGGCCCGGTTGAACCGCGGACAGGATTCGCGCCTCTGTTTCCTGAGAACCGAGAAAGGGTTTGAAATTGACCTCGTGATTCAACGGGGGCGCGCCCTGTATCCCGTCGAAATCAAATCAGCCATGACTTTCCATTCTGAATTGACGCAAAACATGAGGGCCTTCTGCAAGGCGACCCCCGCCGCACAGTCACCGACACTGATCTACGCCGGGGAGAACTATCCGGAGCGGCAAGGCGTCGCCTGTCTGCACTACACCCAAGTCACAGCCCTTGCAGGACTTTGACGGGATAACCGCGTCATCTTTTTGCGGGGTTGCGGTAAAATCAAGATGCGTTTGCCTCAGCCGAAAAGCGGCAAAGGCGGCAATTTTTCCCTCGCGCAGGCGGAATATCCCGGCCACCCACTAGTCGCTCATTTGAGCGACTAGCGGATGATGCGAATATCGTTTATCCTCACACCATAAATCCGAAATACTCGGGTTTAAAAAAAGGAGTTGTACAATGAACATGACACAGATGCTCAAGACATCACAAAGTCTCATGAAACGGTCCGCCCTCGCGGCGGCGCTGCTGCTGGCGGGCGGTGCGGCGCAGGCGGGTGTGATCTATTCGGATACGTTCGCGCGAATCGGATCCCTGAATGGGTCAACCCCTGATACGACCTCCGGCCTTTATGGCGGCACCAGCGGCGCGACCTGGCAGGCAGTAACCGCAGCCACCACCGACGGCGCGGATGCCCTTACGAACACGAGCGGTGACGGTGGCACCGCGTTTTTACCGTTTACACCGGAAGCCGGCTACGTTTACACCCTGACGATGAATTTCACGTTCCCGGCATCGGCTGGGTGGGTGGGATACGGCTACTGCAATGCAAAAGGAACGTACCCCAATTGGGGGGCTGGGTTTGGTTTTGGCTCTCCGTGGGGTGGCCTGAGCGGGAACTTCACTGCGGTGCTGGACACGACGCAGACAGTCGGCGGCAAGTGGCCAGTGACCCTGTACAGACCCGACGGTACGCCTAGCGCCCTGACAGGTATGACCCCCGGATCGGTCCACTATGTGGGTGTTCAAACTTTTCAGAATCCAACCATCACCCCCATCCACAGCATGTCGCTAACTATTGCCGTTCCGCCGGCGACGCCGACCGGATTGGGCGCTACGCCGTTGAACACGTCCGTTCTCTTGAACTGGACGGCCTCGGACGGGGCGACGGGCTATAACGTGTGGAGTTCGAACAGCGTCAGCGGCGTGGTGCAGATCGACACGACGACCAATGCACCGGCCTACACGAAAACCGGCTTGGACAACGGCACGGAGTACTTCTTTAAGGTTTCGGCAACCAACAGCTATGGCGAGAGCGCGTACTCTGCTGCGGTCAGCGCGACGCCGGCGGCGGTCAAGGCCAACCAGACCATCACCTTCGCCTTGGGGACGAATGTCACCAAGACGATGACTAATGCCCCATTTGCGGACACGGCGACGGCGATTTCCTTGTTGCCGGTCACGTATGCCAGTACCAACGAAGCCGTGGCGACGGTGGATGCCAGCGGCACGGTGACCATCGTTGGGTTGGGCACGACCGCCATCCTGGCCGACCAGGCGGGCAACGAGGCCTTTAATCCCGCGCCGCAAGTCTCGCATCGACGGCATGGTGACCATCGTTGGATTGGGTACGACCGCCATTCTGGCCGATCAGACGGGCGATGGCAGTTACAATGCTGCTCCGCAAGTCTCGCAGACGCTGACGGTGACCAAGGCGACGCCGGTGATCACGTGGGCGAATCCCTCGTCCATCATGGTGGGCACGGCCCTGAGCGTCACGCAGTTGAATGCGACGAGCGGCGGGGTGCAGGGAACCTTTGTGTATACCCCGACCAACGGCACGGTGCTCGCCTTGGGCAGCCATACCTTGAGCGTGCAGTTCACGCCCGACAACCAGGCCATATATAATATTCCTGCGGCCAAGGAGGTCACGATCACCGTGACGATTGTTATCAACTTCACCCAAACCGCGTTGAACATCTCGTCCGGCGCGACCGGGGTGGAGATCCAGAATAGCGGCACGCTCGTCCGGGCCATTTACTATGGCGGCGAAAATTGGGGATGGGGCTCTTACGGCCCCGCCAGCATCGTCGTGCAAGGAATGACCTTCACCAACGGCACTGCCGCGAACTTTGTCACGGCGTCGTCGGATCCCTGCCTGGGTGGCACGGCACAAATTGCCGCGGGTATTTTTGGCCCGGCGGGTGGCAACCATAGCGATTTCCAAGCACTCGTCAGGTCCCTTGCCACCAAGGCGGGCGGCGGCGCAGACTGGTCTCCCACCCTCACGATCACTAATCTGACCGTCGGCCATCAATATCGGCTGCAATATATCACTATTTGGAACGGCAGCGTGAACGTCACGGTGGAGGGTGCAAACGTGTCGCTGGCGGCGAATGCTACCGGGAACCAGATGCTGACGGCCGAATGGACGGCTGAAGACGACACGCTCAATGTTGTTTTCGACCCTGCCGTCGGTACTTCCGGCTACGCCCTGCATGACATGACCCCGCCCGCGCCCCGAGGAACGGTGATTATGATTTTCTAGCCTAGCCGGGTAAGAAGGGTTCGTGTTGGCCACGCCTTCCGCATAGGGAATCTGCGGGGGCGTGGCCTTTAGTTTGTAAGACCGATCGAGAGAAACAAGGAGCATCCAAGTGAAAGACCATAACCTACAGAAATTTCTGACCAGTTTCAGTGTTGCCGTCGCGATGATTTCGTGCATCCCGTGTGCCTCCGCCGCAGGAGTGGCAAGCTTGCGCTGTGAATACCGTGACAACCCGCTCGGCATCGACACGGAAAAGCCGCGGCTGGCGTGGAAGATTGTGGAGAGAAGTGAGAAGTCAGAGGTAAGAAGTAAGAAGTCGGGAGACGGGAGACAGGAATCAGAAGTAAAAAGTCAGAAGTCAGAGGTAAGAGGTCAGAAACAGAGCGCCTATCAGGTGCTGGTGGCCTCGACCCAAGAGTTGCTTGCCAAAGACAAGGGCGACCTGTGGGACAGTGGGAAGGTGAAGTCGGAGCAGAGCATCCAGGTGGAGTATGCCGGCAAGCCGCTGGTCAGTGGCCAGCACTGTTTCTGGAAAGTAAAAGTCTTGACGACAGCAACCCTGAACCCTGAACCCCGAACCCTGACCCCTTCGGCTTGGAGTCAGCCGGCCATGTGGACGATGGGGTTGTTGAAGCCGGCGGACTGGCAGGCGAAGTGGGTCAAGGCGGGCGGCGACACCTCGCCGTGGCTGCGCAAGGAATTTAATCTAACGAAAGCGCCGGAAAGGGCGATGGCTTTCGTGAATGTGAAGGGCTATTACGAGTTGTATGTCAACGGGAAGAAAGTGAGCGACGACGTGCTGGCGCCGGCTGTGTCGGTTTACAAGAAGCGGTCACTCTATAACACCTATGACATCCGTAAGTACCTTCGGCCCGGCCAGAACTGCGTAGGCGTGTGGCTGGGGCTGGGATTGGTCTTTCGCGGGGATATCGCGCCGCTGGCCCGGGTTCAACTGGATCTGTCGATCGGCGGGAAGCGCGAGGTTGTAGGCACGGACAACACATGGACCTGGACGTCCAGCACGCACGCCGAGGACCGCTGGGGTTGGTGCGGCAACGGTGGCGAACACATCGACATGCGTCGCGACATCCCGGACTGGAGCGAAGCGGGCTGCGCGGGCGGCAAGTGGTCAACTGTCGAGGAGGTCGCCAATCCCAGTGCCGTGGCATCGGCACAGTCTTGCCCGCCGAATCGCATCATCAAGACCTTCCCGGTGGTATCCTGCACAGCGCTGACGACTAATGCATGGGAGCTGGATTTCGGTACCAACATGACCGGTTGGATGAAGATGCGTCTGCCGAAGATGAAAGCAGGTCAGCAGGTGACGGTCCGTTTCGCGGACAAACGTTTAGCGTCCGCGAAGGAGGAAGTAACCCCGGTTAAGAAGTATGAGTTGGCCCCGGGCACGTGGAAGCTCGCTACCCCAGGCGGTCCGATTGCCTACACGGTGTACGGTCAGAATGTTGTGTTCACATCGGCAGGCAAGCCTGGCGAAGTGTTCTGCAACAAGTTCAACTACGAAGGGTTCCGCTATGTGATCATTGAGGGCTTGCCAGCCAAGCCGTCCGCCGGCGACGCCGAAGCGCTCAGGATCGATTCCAACATCGAACCGGCCGGCAGCTTTGAATGCTCAAACGATCTGCTGAACCGCATTATGCAGCTTAACGCATGGACAGTCCGCTGTTTGACTCTAGGCGGCTATGCGGTTGATTGCCCGCATCGCGAGCGGATGGGTTATGGCGACAGCCAGGTGTCCATCGACATGCAGATGATGAGCCGGGACGCTGCGTCGTTTTATACGAAGTGTTCTGTGGACTGGCTGGACGACCAGGACGTTGAAACCGGGAAGTCGGCGCAATACGTTCCCAAGAACATCGACGACCCAAGCTGCTGGTTTATGTGGGGCGGCACGCTCAATGTGCTGCCCTGGAAAGCATACCTCTACTACGGCGACCGCAGGCTGCTGGAACATTCTTACGAGCAGGTGGTGCGTTATCCCTCGGTGTATATTGATAGTTTCTACGAGGGCGGCGGCGTGCATAGAAACCGTAAACCTGAAGGTAATACGGGCTGCGACTGGGTGTCCCCGGCTCACGGCATGAGCGGTCCTCCCGGAACAGAACTGTTCGCCAACTGCTATCGTGTTTATCTTTATGATATGCTTGCAAAGTCGGCGGAAGCCCTTGGGCGAACCGATGAGGCGCATCGTCATCGGGCGAAGATTGCAGAACTGAAGCCGCTCATCCACGCCGCTTACTATAAACCCGACGCGAAACTTTACGTTGTTGCCGAGCAGTTGAATCAGTCGATGCCGCTGATGTTTGGCATAGTCCCTGATGACCTGCGCGGGACGATTGAGAAGAAACTTGAAGACATCACGCTGGTGAAGAACAAGGGACACCTTGATACCGGTATGTTGGGCACCTACTTCCTCTTTCAGTATCTCCAGCAGGCCGGCCGCAATGATCTTGCATTTACCATGGCCACGCAGGAAGATTTTCCGGGCTGGGGCTACATGCTCAAGAATGGCGCGACGGCGATGTGGGAACAGTGGGACGGCTATTGGTCCCAGATTCACTCCTGCTATACAAGTCCAGGCGGCTGGATGTACCAGGGTTTGGCCGGCATCCGTCCTGACGAAACCGGGCCTGGCTTCAAGAAGATCATCATCAAGCCCGGGGTCGTCGGCGACCTCACATGGGTCAAGTGCAGCTACGATTCGATCCACGGAAAGATTGTGAGCAACTGGAAACGCGATGGCGACAAGCTGACCCTGGAGGTCACCATTCCCATCAACACCACAGCGACAGTGTATGTGCCTGCAAAGGATGAGGCCGGCGTCACCGAGTCCGGCAAGCCGGCAGCGCAAGCGCCAGGAGTGAAGTTCCTGCGCATGGAAAACGGTGCGGCGGTTTACGCGGTGGGTTCCGGTGTCTATC
>CAZXVN010000421.1:0-1811 GCA_964643945.1 uncultured Lentisphaeraceae bacterium
ACGGCGGCTGTGGTTTTCCTCGCACTCGGTATCGTAATCGGGGTCGTACTCGAAGTACGAATCCTGGTCCGTTGTCTTACCGGCCTGAAGGGCCGAAATCCCTCAGCCCAGGCCAACGGCCTGGGTTTGGCGGCGGATGTTGTGTGCGGCCTGAAGGGTCGCGATTTTCAGGTTTTACTTGAACGTTGAGAGTTGGACGTTGGACGTTGGACGTTGAGAATTCTTGTCCCGTCCTGATATACGTTGACACCTGTCTTAAGGAAAGGACAGGTGGTTATGAAAGAGATTGTCCGTTACAGTGAGGCGTTCAGGTTGCAGGTGGTCCAAGAGGTCGAGAGCGGCAAGTACCCCAACTGTCACGCGGCCGGACTGGCCTACGGGATTCGCGGGGTGGCGACGGTTCATCGGTGGTTGGTTCACTATGGTAGATCTCATCTCTTACGAAAGGTGGTGCGTGTGGAAACGACTGATGAACGCGACGAGTTGAAACGACTGAAGGGCGAGCTCCGAAAGGTGAAGGAAGCCCTTGCGGACGCGCACCTGGATCTGCGTCTGGAGCGGGCGTACTTGGCGATCTCGTGCCGCAGCAGCGGCGAGCCGGACGTGGCCGGGTTTAAAAAAAAACATGCTGGGATGCTGTCCATGGCGCTGCCGCCGAAGGATCGGGAGACATGAACGGGTTCTCGATCAACGGACTGTGCCGGCGGGCGGGCATTACTCGGCAGAACTACTATGCGCGGCGCCGTGAGCGGCAGCGGCAGACGGTGGATGCCGATCTGGTCGTCAACCTGGTGCGGCAGGAGCGCCAAATGCAGCCGCGGCTCGGCGGGCGCAAGCTCCTGCATCTGGTTAGCAAGGAATTGCGGGCGAACAAGGTTGAAATGGGGCGAGACCGGTTCTTCGGGGTGTTGCGGGAGCACGGCCTGCTGCTGGAGCCCAAGCCGGCGCGCCCGAGGACCACCAACTCGCGGCACTCGCTGCCGGTGTTCCACAACCTGATAGCGGGAAGCGCGCCGACGGCGCCGAACGAACAGCTGGTCGGCGATCTGACCTACATCCGGACCGATGAGGGCTTCCTCTATGCCGCGCTGCTCACCGACCGGTTCTCCCGCAAAATCGTCGGCAATGACATTGGCGACAGTTTGGAAGCCGAGGGTTGCCTGCGTACCTTGGACATGGCCTTGCTGGCGCTGCCGGCCGGCACCCGTCCGATTCACCACTCGGACCGGGGGTGCCAGTACTGCTGCCATGCGTACGTGGAACGGCTCCAGGAGGCGGGATTGGGCATCAGCATGACCGAGCAGATGCACTGTTACGAGAACGCGCTGGCCGAGCGCGTCAACGGCATCCTGAAACAGGAGTACGGCTTGGACGCCACATTCCGAACGAAGGAACAGGCACGGAAGGCGTTCGCGGAGGCCGTTTGGCTGTACAACAACAGGCGTCCGCATCTGAGCCTGAACTACCGTATTCCCGCGGAGGTGCATGAGCATGCCGCATAGAATTCGCGAAAAATGTTTTGCCGGCGTCGCTCCGCTCCGCCCTTGCCCCTGCGGGGCACCCCCTGACGGGGGACGGGCTCCGCGGAGCAACGCCGGCAGCCGGGAACGAGCGCAGCGAGTTCCCAACGGTTCCCACCAGAGAGTTCTTTGGTTTCTTTGAAACATGGAAAACATCAAGTCAAGGTGTCAAACGGAAACCAGGACTGGACAATACGTTGACACCTGTCTTAAGGAAAGGACAGGTGGTTATGAAAGAGATTGTCCGTTACAGTGAGGCGTTCAGGTTGCAGGTGGTCCAAGAGGTCGAGA
>CAZXVN010000422.1:0-3824 GCA_964643945.1 uncultured Lentisphaeraceae bacterium
CCAATGGCGGCATCATCGTGTCCGAGCAATTGCTCTATGAAGCCCCGGACACTGGTTATCAATCCGAATACACACTCACACCCGAGGATCGAAAACCGGTTAAGGCAAAGTATGTTTATCTCAGAAGTCGAGACCCATTCATCTACACGCGATTTGAGCTCAATAATTTTAACGCAGCTAAAAACTTTTTCCGTCTGAATGGTGGAACTGCAGTAACCAACCCTTATGGAGACCGGATTCTCGAACAGGCGAAGGATGTTCCTTATCTGCTAACCAAGCAATTAGCAGACGAGGTTAAGAAATCGTTCCGAGAGAACAAGCGCCCAGAGAAACCAGACTTGCCGAAGCGAATTAAGGAATTCAACGAAAAACTAGAACGTGAAAAGGTCGAGAAGGAAAAGGCCAATCGCTGAATCAATATGACAGGAGCGCTTATCATCAACCCCTTGTTGCACTGTGCGCCGCCGCTCGATGCTGAGTCCGGAGGAATGCGTGAAACGCCAATAATAGGCGGCTATGTTCGGCGCTGATCCAGTGTACAACTGCGACACCGAACCCGTTTTTGCCCGAGGGCGGTATTCCGCCCGAGGGCCTGCCCGTCAACCGTCACGAGAGGCGGTGATCACCGTTCAAGCCGTTGTACACGGCTTATGGCGATGCTAATAATTTGATATCGACATACATACAGCCAAACTTGACTGATGTCGATGGTTTTGTCAAAGTTATTACGTTTTACGGTTGGAAGTCGCAAAACGGGTCATGTCCCGAGAATTGCAACTGGCCAACCATATTATGTTGGCAGAGGAGATGAGCCGGATACGATGGCCATGAAATTCCCGACTTACACCGCCATAGAGAAATGGGCGAAGAACAACCCGGTGATGGTTTCCCTCATGGTTGTCCTTGTGGTCTGTTCTTCAGTCGTAACGCTGATCGGCAATGGTTACGCCATATATGAAAGGGGGCACTCACTCTTATTCCCCAATTCAATTGAGTACAAGAAGCTGATGAGGCTCTCGACGGACACCACAATTGAGTACTTCACATCCATACTCGGGGCGCCACAGTTCCGGAATACGCAGGGCAAGATGCGTGAGTACATCTATGTGCATCCCAAGTACTATGTTCAGGCAGTAGCTAACACTGATGATGTCGTGCAGATATTTGCAGTCACAACCCGCAATCGCAGCTTCAGTCCTGTATTTGACCTCAATGTGCTCACTGGGTCGGAATTCCAGTTTGTAGTTGAACTCGGGAAGACAACGTTTGCGGACCTGAAAGAAAGCCCCACGCATGTTTACTCGAATTTCGGGGCTCGAAGGCAGTGGTATCACGAATCCTACTACTTCGGAAATCCAGGGAACTATCTTACCTACGTTGTCGCACATGCTGACGCAGGTGGTATCATGCCTGATGATGCCGAGCAAGTGAATAACGTGAACGTTGCGATCCGCACTCAGGAAGAGTGGAATCGACTCGACAAGAGAGTACAACTGTTTCGGCACCGATATCCGATCAACACATTTGGCATAGCCAGCATGGGATATGAAGTAGATGCTGATTCGGAGGAGTACATTGAGATCGGAGCTGATTACGACACGGTGCGGGTGCTGGATCGAACCGGGATGTAGGCCAACGGAAGCGAGCAACAAACAGGACAGCAATCTGCCAACAACCGCAGGCAGGGTACGGCTTTGCCGCCCCTGCTGCGGGACGTCGCGGACAAACAACAGAAGGAGATCAGTCATGGAGAAGAGAGATGGATTGCAGGCAGGCTGTCAGATGGGGCATAAGGCAGCAGACGACCAGCAGCCGACCACGCCATCGCAGGCGACGGTTCAAGCATCACGTTCAGGGCCAAGGGGCTGGCTGCAAATCTGCCTATACCTAACCGGAGGTTTGCTCTTCGTGAGCAAACTGTCGGACCCGTCTGTTGCCACTCTTCTGTCGCCCGTTCTCTGCATTATCGCTGCTGTCCGCATAAGGAAGGGGATGTCAAGGGGCGGATTCATCGGTCTGATGATCCTTCCGGTTCTCACAGCCGTCATGAACCTGCTTGATCCGCCTATGTTCGTGTTTGAGTTCCAGAGCGGTATAGCGGGCCTTGCCCTCCTGGTCGTAAGCTTCTTCCTGTGGCTCGGTTGCCCGACGCCGAATTCCAAGAGAACTCCGCCGCCGTTGCCCAAACAGACACCCGCGAACCAGCCGTCCGAGGGTACGCGCTGACGCGCGCCCCTCAACGGCACCGTTTGCCTATTGAAGTGCACGGGGAGAGGGGGTAAACTGATTGGCGTTATGACTTATTCAGTAAACACGATCATCGAACCACATAAGCATGAATTATCCTCGCTTTGTGAACGCTATCGCGTTGACAAACTGTATATTTTCGGGTCTGTCGTCAACGGCGATTTTGATTCAACCAACAGCGACATAGATTTCCTTGCACAATTTAAGGATCGGGCGCCGACGGCGAGTTATGCCGAGCGCTTTCTGGGACTTGAAGGGGCGCTTCAATCGGTTTTTAAACGTCCGGTGGATTTGCTGACCGTGGAAGGCCTGAAATCCTTTGGCTTCAGAAGCACGGTAGAACAGACAAGGTTGTTGGTTTATGAATCCGACGACGCGCGCTAATCTGGCCGATGTTCTGGATTCCTGCCTTTTCATCCAGACGACGTGCGCGACACGCACGTTTGACGATTATCAGAAAGACCGCATGTTCCGTCGCGCCATTGAACGGGAATTTGAGATTGTCGGCGAGTCGCTGAAACGAGTCCACGATGACGAGGATACGGTCTTTGATTCGATTGCGCATTCAGGTTCCATTGTCGGATTCCGCAATCGCCTGACACATGGCTACGATTCCATTGATGATGCGATCGTATGGGGTATTGTGTCCGGGCATTTGCCGCTGCTGATATCCGAAGTAGAAACGGCATTAAACAGCGCATAGGCCCCAACGTCAGCGGCGGAGGCGACGGGATACCGCCGCCTCACCGCTGACGTTCGGCAAGAAGGGAATACCATGGACGACATACCCGACTTCATCGTGGAAGAAATCGAAGGTGATCGCTTTTACGAGTTCTCAGACACGGAAAAGGACTGGTCGGAGTGTGGTCTGGAACGTCTACCGTCTGAGATCGGCGAGTACACTAATCTGGAGACTCTTAACCTCTTTGATAACCGACTAAGTATCCTGCCGGCGGAGATTGGCAAACTCACCAATCTAACGACGCTTGACCTCCAGAATAACCAACTAAGCGCCCTGCCGAAGGAGATCGGGAACCTCGTCAATTTGAGGACGCTTAACCTCTTTGCAAACAAGTTGACTGCCCTGCCGCCGGAAGTCGGTCAACTAGTTAATCTGACGACGCTTATCCTCGACGGCAACCAACTAACCGCCCTACCGGTGGAGATTGGCAAACTGATCAATCTTAGGAAACTCACTCTCTTTGCTAACCAACTGACAATCCTGCCGAAGGAGATCGGGCTTTTGATCCAGATGGAACACCTCATCCTGGAAAGCAACGAGTTGTGCGAACTCCCTGAAAGCCTGAAGGGGTTAGTAAGGCTCCAGGTCCTGACTTTGCACTATAATGCAGCACTGGAAGTGCCGACCGCATTGCTGGGGCCGGATGCATACGAAATAGAACATGAGAAGACGCTTCCGGCGGCCCCTCGGTCGATCTTGGATTACTATTTCGCCCACCATCCGCCTCGAATCACGATTCGTGGAGAAACGGCAGAACCATTGCCACCCGCCGATGCCCACGCTCGGGCGGTTGTCGCGCCTCTCATACAGGAAACGGATTCCTCCCTCTACGATG
>CAZXVN010000423.1:0-8007 GCA_964643945.1 uncultured Lentisphaeraceae bacterium
GTACGCGCCGCTCGAACGCGGGGTCGAGCGCCTCCGGCCTGTTGGTGGCTAGCAGCACGACGCCGTCGAACTTCTCCAGTTCGGTGAGCAGCACGTTCACCTGCTGGTTGATGTAGTGCGCGTGGTGCCCGCCCTCGTCCAGCCGCTTGCCGAAGATCGCGTCGGCCTCGTCGAAAAAGACGACCGCCTCGGTCTCCCGTGCGGCGGCGAAGACCGCGGCGAGGTTCTTTTCGGTCTCGCCGACATACTTGCTGACGAGGGAGTCCATGCGCACCGGGTAGAGGTTCTGCCCCAGTTCGCCGGCGATGGCCTCGGCGGTCAGCGACTTGCCGGTGCCGGACGGGCCGCTGAGGAGCCCGGCCAGCCCCCGGCCGCGGGCGGCCTTCTTCCCGAACCCCCAGGTCGAGAAGACGGTGTTGCGCTGGCGGGCGGCCGCGACCAGGGCGCCGATCTGGCCCAGCGTGTCTTTGTTCGCGATCACGTCGGCCAGGGAAACCCGCGGCTGGATCTTGTCGGCATGCGCAGTCAGCCGGTTGCGGCGCTGGAGGGCGGCGGCGTTGCGCAGGTCGGCCTGCGTGATGCGCCTTTCGGCCCCCCGGCGCTGCACGGCGCACGTCATGGCGGTCAGCACCGCGTTCTTGATGTAGCCCCCGCTGAAATCGAACTCCTCGGCCAGCGCCTTGAGATCGATGTCATCCCCGAGCGGCGCCTGCGCCGGGAGATGCCGGCGCCAGATCTCCTCCCGCTGCTCGGGAGGGGGAACCTCGAAGTCCAGCTTGTAGAGGATCCGGCGGTCGAGCGCCTCGTCGAGGACCTGCCGGCGGTTGGTGGCCAGGATGCAGATACCGTCCAGCCGCTCCAGTTCCCGGAGCAGCGTCGGCATGGCTCCGTTGAAAGCTCGGTCGGTGAACAGCTCGTCGGCCTCGTCGAAGAAGAGGATGGCGTGCTGGAGCCGGGCCTCGTGGAAGACGCGCTGCAGGTTCTCGTCGAGCCCGTGGCGCGGCATGCAGTTCATGACCTTGTGGAAGTCCACGAGCATCAGGCGGTAGCCCGAAGAATGCGCCAGGGCGTGCGCCAGCATGGTCTTGCCGGTGCCCGGCGGCCCGCTGAACAGGACGACCGTCCCCCGGCCGTAGCTCACCACGCCGTCGAACCCCCACTCCTTGCGGCACCGCAGGCATTCGTCGCGGTCAGTCACCAGCCGGACGATCTCCTCCCGCTTGCCCGGGGGCAGGATCACCTGGTCGAGTCTCACCTCGGGGTCGATGACGGACGAGAAGGAGAGGACTTGGTCGTCGACATCATACTCGCCCAGGATGAGGCTGGCCACACGCCGCGGGATCTGAAGCTCCATGGACATGAAGTCGCTCTCGGTCGTCAGGTCGTGCGAATAGGCCATGTTCAGCAGGCCGTTGGCCAGAAGCCTGCCGCTGTGGATGAAATACCGGCGTGCCTTGATCTTCGCCTCGATCCCGTCGCACAGGAGCGCCAGCACGGTGCGGACCTCCTTGGCGCGGTTGCGCCCGGTCGCAAGGGCATCCATGGCCCGTTCAACGGCATCGTCCAGGTCGGGACCCAGTATGGCGACCAGAATAAGCTTCTCGGTCTCGTCCAGGCCATGGACACGGGCGAGATCCTCAAGGGGCAACTTGAGAGTGCCGGCGGCGAGCGTGTTCCTGACGAGCCCGGCCAGCAGGGTCCGCTTGGCGCGAACCGATCGCCGCGTCACCCCAGCATCGCACGGCGCAACTTCCTTCCGGTCAAAAACTTCCGGATCATCTACCGCCTTCCGCTCCTTGAGCCGCCAGACGGCCAGACACCTCAAATAATCCAGATGCGCGGCCAGATATTCCAGGTTCGTTTCAAACGCCCGAGTCGTTTTCGGTTTCATCGGTTAATCCTCCACTACACTCATTACCAAAAAAAGCTCCTAATACGGAAAGAATCTTTCCTGAACTCACTTTTTTTAGAAACGACTCGGTTAGCGTCGGGTTTGAAACAAGCGGGAAAAGTAATTGCACTCCGGGGTTGACACTTTTTACCCCCCCCCATGCAAAATAGCGCCATACGGTTGGCCTAGTCATACTAAGCTATTTCATTTCAGCAGGATGTTGGACTGGCGCGGGCATGCAACCTCAGAAATCTGGGGAGAAAGTTGGAGGAAACGACTTTAAAAATGAAATCGAAAAAACTCATGACATCGATTTTAACCTGTGTTTACGGGGCTGATCTGGTGATCGGCCCGAATTTAACCGGACAGTAGTGAGTCAAAGACTAAAGTGCATCAAACAGTTGATCGCGCAATACAGCCAGTAATTACTATGTCCCGATATGAAGACCATTGCCGTGAATCACTTTTGAAATTCGGCGCACCTTTCGAGGAGGTGCACCGTTGGCTGGACGAGTTTGCCGGCACGCCGGAATACGGCATGCGCCACCGCCGTGTGCGCCATCACGCCGCCGGTATCCGGGAGGCTGTCCGTCTATTCGGCTCAGATGCCGGCAAAGCCGCCCGCCAGCACATCGTCAGCGACCTCAAAGAAGAAGGCTGGACTGATGCCGATCCCTTCCCGAAAGACGAGAAGGATTATGTGAGGATGGGGTTGTTTTAGATCTGGAGCGTACGGACTTACTCTCCATCATGAAAGAGCCATGCCATGAGTTTTTCCGTTTCAGCCGCACACCGTTTCTGGGCGTCAGATAGTTCCCAGTTGTCTAGGATGCAAAGCTTTTGAATCGTACGATAGCGGCTATCTGCGTACACCTTCTTCTTCTCTTTAAATGTTCCGTTACTTATGCTCCGGTTTTTAGAGTACTCCAGCAAGGCAAGGTTCCCGATCCCGTTCAGTGTTGAACCCCATTGATTCCAAACATCCTGCCGTCGCTTTCCATCTTGGTCGTTGTAAGGCTGTATGTGTTCAATGTCCACCGGTTCGAGAAAGATGTTGTGCACGAGTTCCGGGTTTGCAGTCCCATGCTCTTCCCTATGTTCCAGATACTCGGAAAGTCGGCAGGCAATGCCCTTCCAAGTCGGGTTCCATGCCAGTTCCTTGTGGCTAATGGCCTGGTTGACCTCGGACTTCCGTTCCGTTCTACACTGAGCCAGATGCGCCGCAGCATCTGCGGGTGATTTGAACAGAAGTTTCAAAGACTCTCGGATGCTTCGGTGCGCAGGCCCGACCACCTTCGCATACAGTAACGAATAGCACATGGCAAATCGGACAAGTTCGCCATAGAATGATTCTAAACTGACCTTGTCTTCGTGATTCAGGTAAAGGCAGATAACCGGCAGATACCAATGCCTCCAGCCATATCGGGTCTGCCACATGAACTTATTGAGCGCAATGTCAGAGACGACATTGCTGCATGGAGAATTGAACCGCTGTTCGAACTCGTAGCGGCAGTCAATCAGACGACCGATCCCTGTGACGGACAGCGGTGATTTTTCATCCACATCTTGGCAAATCCTTTCAAGTTTCTGAACGGCAAAGTGATTCCACCTGTTGATTCCGAGCAGCGAATCAAAAAGTTGATCGAAAAATCGATCAGTCGCGTAGTCGTAAAGTGTGCTATCTAACTCGTAAGTCGCAATAATCAAGGTCTGAAGGATTGTGAGAATCTGCGACATCGAAACCGCGGTGGAACAACTTCTGTTTCGTTCTTGAATCACACCGTATAGGGCAGAGATGTCCTCAAAAACGGTCTCAGTAGCACCACGTTTGGTCGTCAAAAACTCAAATAACCGGACCTTGAACACATCCGCTCCGTTCAGATCAAGACCAGTCGTGTTGATGACGTCGAATATCTGAAGTGTTTTTGAAAGACCGGCGTGTGTTTCGATGACAACGATTCGGATGTCTTTATGAAGAAACCGATCGAGATCCTCAACTGTTAACGAATCCGATTCCGGATCATTTTCATCTTTTTCAAGCAATTCAGTGAGTTTCGCACGGATGAAACTCGCGTTACGCAAGTAGGGGTTCCTGCTTGTGTCCGATGCGGATATTGTCTCGATATCAGCGGAAAGAAATTCATCCAAATCGATCTGCGCCGAACCATGGTCGACGAGTGTTCGTAGGACTGAGTTCACGTCTAAAACGGAAGACTTGAGCAACCCCATCAGCCCAATCACTCGTATCAACACCAGCAAGGATGTAATCCGCTGCTGTCCATCTATAATATCATATCGGTGAAGTTGTCCCTTCACGTCGAGGGGGGTCGGCTTGGATAGTTGCATGGTGCCAAGGAAGAGTGGTTCCTTACCTCGAATACCGCGAATGATATCCTGAAACAGCCGTGTCAGTTCTGTCTCGCCCCACGAGTATGGACGTTGATAGATAGGAATAAGGTACCGAACATGGGGGTCAAGCAGGGCATTTCTTTCGTCACTACCGAATAAGCCAACGGTGCGCGAATCAATATTGAACGTTCCGCCAGTGTCAGACTCCAGCAGTTTCTTCCAGTACTCCTTTATCGCATCAGGCGACTGACATACTTGACAGAATCGCTTTCGCGTGTCGAACGACCACTTAGGCGGCTCATCGTGAAACAAACGGATTGCTGTTCTGCAGACAAGGACAGCGTCATCAAAATACTCATCCTTGTCCGCTAGGCGCAAGTGTACTCCACTTTCCTTCAATGTCATGAAAACATCCTGCGCGATGCCTAGCGCAACGAGCTTTGCTCCGTCCGACAGCAAAAAGAGGTCGCCTGGCTTTACGGCCGAATAATCCCCTTGCCGTGCACCGTCGTCGGTTCCCCCGACGAACACAATCCCATAGTCCAGGAACAGATCGAGCACGCTGCGTCCGCAGTTTCCCCATCGAGTTCCAACTTTCCAAACATTCATCTTGTCCATGTGTCTCTCCCATAATCAGCAAGCACGCCTAAAGTTCAACAGTACTCCAGTCAATGGCATTCAGTTTGGCAATCACATCGTCCACGAAGGGCTGGACTTCATTAAATGGAATATGCTTCCCCGGCCAATATCGTTCCGGCAATTGCGGAGCTTTAAATGGGAAGCACCGCTCCAATTGTGCCTTGTTACGAACTTTCTCAAGTAACGCTTGGTTGGCCTTCCTATTAAAGAACATGACGCACCACCCCTCCTTTTCAAATGCCACATCTAAGGCCAATGAACTTCCTTTCACCGTGAAAGTATCAATTACGACAGCGTGCTTATCATAGACCCATACATGCGTAAACGGCTTCACGTCTCTTGTCTGATAGTACTTCAAGACGCTATTAAAGACCCCATACGTTGATGCCCGCTCGCACTCGTGCAACTGAATCAAGAGATTCAACACCTTGGTTAATATTTCTGAATACTTGGTTATCCCAACTTCGGACACCATATCTTCCAGTGAATCGTACCAGACTTGGAAATAAATCGACCCATTGCCGACTTGATTACTGAATGTTAGTTTGATTCCATCCATTTCTTTCAACTGAGTCAACTCACTCTCAACCGAAGCAACCGCACCTGCCTTCCCAATTCGTTCGAGTTCCTGCTCAATATCATTCGAAGCTGCTCCGGACAACAGAGCATAACCGACGTGCATACATGCCGCGTACTGCTTGCCACTACTTTCGATCGAAAACATAAGTCCGTCACGATTAAACCCGTCACTCTTCAGTTCAATCCGATATTCCAGTTTGCTCTGAACGCGGGTTTGTTGTGTCCAAAATTTTCCTTTTGAACCAAATAACGTGGTCATTTTGGGCACGAGTGCATCACGATGTCGTTTGAGCCATTGGCTTTGGTTAATGGGCTCAGGCTTAGTCACGACTGCCTGCGCACTCGTTTGTAAATTGGTTACGGCGGAGAGTTGAATCAGATTACGGATGGTGTCTTCAAGCGATTCAACTTGCGGAATCAGTTCTGCAATTCTGTTTAGCAATTTGGATATGTCATGCACTCGATTTTTAAGGTAATAATCTACCGTGCAAAGCTGATAAAGGACTTTCTCCCATTCTTCGTCAAACTCAACGCTCTTGTCCAAGTTTTCTATTTCTGTTTCCGTAAGAACCTTCAAACTTAGTTTACGCGCAAATGACTCATCCCATTTTTTGAAGTCCGGCTCCTGTAACAAAGTATTGTATATGGCCGGATAGTTTATTTGGATGCAGACTAATGCGAAGTTGATTTGTTTGTCGATCATCTGCATTGTAAGATTAACGTTCTCCTGTTCTTTGTCGCCCTTATTCTTGCTAACCATAATTAGATGGATTAGTGAAAGAATATTTGTCAGTCGTTTTAATGAACGCGGGTTTGTGCCGACTGAAAGACGTGCGAACTCTGAAAGATTTTGTCTTAAAGTGACATTTGCTTCTTCTTCGTCAGACAAAAAACCGATGCCTTTTAGGGCATCACATAAAAACTTGTCGATTTGGTAAGAGGCTACGGGCATCGCAAACGGAAGCTGAATTATTTTATCGAAGAAAGACCTGAATTCGCGCTCGTTTCTGTCCGTAAGTTCTCCAAACTTGGGCTTAAGTCCCTTAATGACAACGTCGTAGTCGATTGATAGAATAAAAATGCAATGTTTGAGATCGAATATGTTCTTGAGTAATTCAAGGATCTGGACAGCAATTGGGGGGTCGATTCGGTCTAGGTCATCTATGAAAAACAAAAAACCATTTTTGGTGCCCAATGCATCTACGATTAGCTTGGCGATTTCAGCCTTGAGTGTTGCAATGTCGGAGTCTTTTGTCGCGTTCTCTAGCGTGAACTCTTTCGCCACTTCGTCGCCGGCTTTACCGCCTCCGCTGACTGTATTTAGCGCCACTATCGTCCCAACCTTCACCATACGCTTGAAAAGTGGACTGAACCGTTCAGAGAATCCCGCCTTTTTCTCTGAAGGCACCTTCAAGCCAATTTGAGCGGTAATTCCTTTAAGAATTTCAAGAATTGAATCCTCGGGGCTGCTCATCAACGCATACTGCCATGTGTTAATCCAAACGCCATTAAACTTGGCATCCGGCTTATCGACAAGTTCTGCCTTCAGCGTATTCATTAAAGAGGTCTTGCCACTTCCCCATTCCCCTTGTAGCGCAATGGTGATGGGTGTATCGGCATTTAAAATGAACTCAACGAGTGCTTTCTCATAACACTCAATGCCTAACAAATCAGGGTCACGATGTGGATCTTCAGTTGTTTTGCCACGACGCGGAACATCTATTATGCTGGTTTTTATGTCCCCCCCCCTCCTCTTTAAAATCGATAATTTCAAAAAATAGGCCAACTCATGCTAAATCTGATTCACGATTCTTCTCAAGACAAAACCTCGTGTGCCCACTTTACAGCGATCACGCTGAATCATGCCACCGACAATGCTATGGGTTAAACTTGTAACCAATTACCACATCAAGCATCACCCAGAAATCTCGGTTATCCATTTGCTCAATGATCGATTCAAAAATTGGCACATCGTTCCTGTTGGCCCCTCGCAAATCCCGGCGCAACTCAACTCTCAATGCGTCAAGCAGAGCCTTAGACTCGTCCTCGTCCCAATCTTTAAGTAAACGTGCAATGAAACTTCTGTCAATCTCTATGCTCATGTTGAGCCTCCTGTTGTTTAATAAGGGATCACCGAGTGTTGCTATCGGATGTAATTGCGATAGCAACCCATAACCTGACACAAAACAGCCCTGAGCCGCCCTAGCGTAACCACGGAACCATTCCGCAGAGATAATGCTGCACCGTTATCCGTTTGCCTGGCATCTTCAACCTTAAAACCGCAAATGAAATAACACGCCCTATCTCACAATTGGACGCATCATATACCTATAGACAAAAAGGGACAACTCAATAAGCACTGAATTAATAAACTTGTTATATCCCCATATCCAGTCACCCCAGAACACATTCACTCCGTATCCGCCTCACTAGCGCAAATTGAAACCGGCATTACGGCAGTACCGCCGATCCATGAACCGCGAGGCTCGGCACCTTCAAACAATCGTCAATGACCGCTTGGGCCGATTGAAACAGCGCAAGCGTTTTAC
>CAZXVN010000424.1:0-2976 GCA_964643945.1 uncultured Lentisphaeraceae bacterium
CGATTTCCTCGGGTTGCAGGCGCAGGGTCTGCGGCTGTGAGCCCAAGTGCAGCATGCCCTGCGGCGCAGGCAGGATGATGCGCTCGGCTTCGGCCTTGGTGAAGCCGTTGCTTTCCAGCGCCTCGCGAAGCTCGTTCAGAACCTCGGGCAGCGAGGCGGAAACCGAAAGCGCGTAGGCGCAGTTCAGGTCGGGGTGTTTTTTCGGACACGCGTTGGGCAGGCGCAGGATGCGGCCGACGATCTGTTCGATGGCGGTGGCCGAACGGGTCTCCTTCAGGCTGCACAGTACATAGGCGAAGGGACAGTCCCAACCCTCGCGCAGCTTCTGCACGGTGATGATGAAGCGGACCTTGCACTGCGGCGACGCGATGTCGCCCGCCTCCTTCAAGTCGTCGTGTGCGCCGACCGAAATCTTGATCTCGTCGCGGCCGATGCCGAATTCGGCGGTCAGCCGCTCGCGCAGCGGTTCGCACGCGTCCACGCGTTCGGCCTGTATCAGCATGACGGGCCGCAGGTACTCGCCGGTAAGCTGGGCCTCCGTCAGTGCGAGTTTCTCAAGGTCGGCCCGCAGGCTCACGGCGTCGGCGAGCAACTGGTCCTTCTGGCTCGGGTGGCGCGTGACCACGCGCAACGGCAGCTTCACCATATTGGCGGCCTTGAGTTCAGCGGCGGAAACGTGGTGCAGGATGTTCGAGGGATTTTTGGAACGCGCAGGCGTGGCGGTGAACTCAATGATGCAGGAGGGCATCACGTCGCCCAGCGCGGCAAACGAAAGGTCGGTGCGGGCGTTGTGCGCCTCGTCTACGATCACCACCGGGCGCCGAAGGCGCAGCATGTTCACCAGCGAGGGAACCGGTTTGCCGTCCGGGCCTTTCAGCAGGTCGGCCTCGCGGCTCGCCGGTGCGTTCAGTAGATGCTCCTGAAAAACGCCATTCTGGCTGTAGACCTTGCGGCCGGTGGAGTCCTCCACGCGGAAAGCCTGGATGGTCGAGACGATGACGACGGTCTGGCCGTCGACCGAGGCACGTGGCAGGTTCAGCGCCTCCTCAATGGTGACAACCTCGATCACTCCGCAGGCCATCTCCAGCGCCCGGCGGTACGGGTGCCGTGCGTCGCGCAGCGCGTCGGCGGTCTGGTCGAGGATCGTGTTGCTGGGCACCAGCCAAAGCACGACCGCGCGGTCGGCGTGCAGCAACTCGCTCATGGCGAGGCCGGCAGTGTGGCAGGCAAGAAGGGTCTTGCCGCCGCCGGTCGGCACGCGCAGGCAGACATAGGGCATGTCGCGGGCGAGGCCCGCCGCGTGGATCGGCAGGTACAGACCGCCGCCGCTGCCGTTCTGTTCGCTCACGGCGTGGAAGGCCTCGGCCGGGCTGCCGGTCTTCGAACACAGTTTGAAAAACTCCCGCAGGGAATCCAGCACCCGGTTTTGATAATCTTTGAGCGCGATCATGAAAAACGTCCTTTGCTGCGATTCTTCACTTGAGCGTTGAGCGTTGAGCGCTGGAAGTTGAGCGTTTTTCAGCCTTCTTCGTTCGGTACTTCGCGCGCCTCTCGCGAACCGAGAAGCCGATGCGCGGGCGCTGCGGCTCTTCCCCGTCGTCGGGCGGCGGGGGCGAGAGAAGTTGCATGATCTGCTGGATGATGTCTGAAATCGCATGCTCGTGCGTGTCCAGCCGCGCGGTCAGCGTGCGCTCGAGGTCGGCCAGCTTCTTGGCCAAGTCCTGCTGCGTCAGGAGCAGTGATCGCATGGCGACAAAGGCTTTCACCACAAAAACGCTCATCTGCACAGCCTGCGGGCTGTTGAGAACCATGGAGGCCATGAGAGCACCGTGTTCAGTGAAAGCTTGGACAGCTTTGCGTCTGCCACCTCTTCCTAAAGGGACTGATTCTGACAAGTAGCTCGGTTTTAAACACGTGTTTGAAGTCACAATTTGTGACTTCAAACACGTAACTCCTTGCGGATCAATAGGAAACACAAACTCAGCAGGGAATCTATCACGGTTCCTTTTAACTGCTTGGTTAAGTGCTTTCGTGGTCACGCCGTAGACGCACGCGAGGTCGCTGTCGAAAATGACCGGCACGCCGCGCACGTATACGATCAGGCCGCGAAAGTCTGCGACCGCCTGGCTCAGCGTTTTCTTTTTCATGGCGTTTCTTCCGTTACACATTCGCTGTCAGCTTCTCCCCTGCAACCGAAGCAGGCAAAGGCAATGGATGGTCAGGGTTCTCTGGGTCGAAGGTCATAAGAAGATGTTTCCAGTAAACTCTCATTAATACGCTGGAATAACAGTCAACCATCGACAGATAATTCTCAACAGCCGCTTGCGGATCCTCCGCGCCAACTTCTTTTGCACAACTCAGCGCTAACTCGGCTTTGTTATCATTGTGGTAGACAAATGAGTTTCGGACGTACATTCCAAAAGTAAAGTGTAAGTTAAATAACTTTTCGAGAGGCGTCTCAAAAAGGCAATTTTTAGCTTCGTGAGACAGATCGGCGTCAATCGCGCTTATGACTTCAGCAACTGTCCTTGGGTGAACATTTTCCATTTTCGTCTCCATTTTTCGAACGGACTAGTAGTCTGTACAGCCACAAACTTGGGTAAACCCCTTCCCTACGACACCTTGATCTCGTACGGCGTTTGGCGGACGATGATATGGGTGCCTTGCAGGCGGTCGCGGCTCAAGAGGCAACCGGCGCAGTAGACCACTTTCGGGCCGTCGAAAGGCGGCAGTTTTGTGAGGGTCTGGCGCGTTAACACGTTGCCGCCGTTGGCGCTCTCGTCACCCAGGATGCCGTTGTAAAGCAGGTAGATGCCGACACCGCGGCACGCGCCGAGAAACGGCGTGTTGAGCACCCGCGCACGCGGCAAGGGCTCGCCGGTCTCGGAAAAGTAGACGTGCCGGGCTAGTTCCGAAAATTTGACGGTCTCGCGGATCATGCCGGTCTCATCAAAAAGCGCTTCGCCCAGTTCGCAA
>CAZXVN010000425.1:0-1686 GCA_964643945.1 uncultured Lentisphaeraceae bacterium
GTTGGCGCTGTAGGTGAGCCGCTTAACGAAAAGCACCTTCTCCACCTCTGCCGGCATCGTCAAATCCGGCGCAGCCGCAGCAAGCGACGGCATTGCCAGACACAGCACCAGTCGCACCTTTCGCCACACATTGCCCATATCGCATCTCTTCTGTTACAAGGACACACCCTTACGCCCGCCTTCGCGGGCGGGCTCACGGATCAGGGCATCGAATTCCGGATGTCCTTTGCCGTGTAAATTCGCACAATCGCGGGCACAGATCAAGCTTTCCCCTCAGAATAAATCCAAAAAACAAACCCATGCGGAAGAAAAGCCCATACGGAATTTTTCCCTCGACAGAAGGGAATGCGCTCAGGTAAAGTGATCACACATTCGGAGGTCACAACATGAATGAGGAAATGGACCCTGTCCCGCCGCCGCTGGAAAGCAAACGACCTGTGTTGCCGCGCCGTCCCGCGCCGCCGCCGCCGCGGCCAGCTCGCGCGCCCATGAACCCCCTGACCGCACTTCCCTTCCTGATCTTGCCTGTTATCCTGTTCATTCCCCTGTGGGTCTGGTTCTTCTGGCGGATCGAACCCGGCAACGGCGAGATCGCCATCCTCCTCAAAAAAACCGGCAAGAACCTGCCGACCGAAAAAATCCTCGCGGAGTCGCCTGAGTATAAAGGCCTCCAGCCCGAGGTTCTGCCGGAAGGCCGTTTTTTCTACAACCCCTACACATGGAGTTGGACGATCTCGCAAGCCACCGACATCCCGGCCGGCAAGTTCGGCGTGCTCGTGCGTAAGTTCGGCAAAGACCTGCCCGGCGGCAAGATCATCGCTCCGGACAAGAGCTACAAAGGAATCGTGCGCGAGGTGCTGGGCACCGGCAAGCATCGCATCAACCCGTATGCCTACGAGGTGAAGCTCTTCGACGACATCAAGATCGCGCCGGGCAATGTGGGGGTGGTCACCTCGCTCTGCGGCGAGGACATCCTGAGCGGAACCTCGTCAACCTCCGCCGTTGACAAAGGGTTCCTCGTCGGGAAGGATGCCAAGGGCGTGCAGCGCGAGATCCTCAAGGAAGGCACACACCGCCTCAACCCCTTCCTCTACGCGGTCTCGATCGTCAACATCCAGAGCCAGCGCTTCGAACTCAGCGGCAGCGACGCGATCCTGTTCCTGACGCTCGACGGCTTTCCGATCACGGTCGAAGGCACGCTGGAGTTCAACCTGAGCGTCGAGAAGGCCGCCCTGCTCACCCACGAAGTCGGCGACATGGACGACATCATGCAGAAGCTGATCCTGCCCAGCGCGCGCGGCTTCTTCCGCATCGAAGGCAGCAAAAAGACCGCCACGGAGTTCATTGTCGGCGAGTCGCGCCAAGCCTTCCAAGACAGCCTCGAGACCTACTTGAAGTCCATCTGCACGCCTTGGGGCATCTCGCTCAACTCCGTGCTGATCCGCGACATCATGGCGCCCCAGCAGATCGCCGCCATCATCCGCGACCGCGAACTCGCGGCGCAGGAAGCGAAAAAGATCGAGCAGCAGATCATCCAGGCCCAGTCCCAGGCCGAACTGGAAAAACAGAAGGCATTGGCCGAGCGGAACCGCCTCAAGGTCGCCGCCGACACCGAGCGCATCCGCCTGACCATCGCGGCCGAACAGGTGAAAGTCGAAAAGACCATCGCGGCCAAAACCGAGCTCG
>CAZXVN010000426.1:0-6069 GCA_964643945.1 uncultured Lentisphaeraceae bacterium
CCGCGGAATACGCACAGTATGAGCGGCTGGTAGACGCCTCGGCGACACATCAGACGTTCGGTGCCGACGGCATATTCCAGGCCTTGGCTCGCCCAATACACGGCGTGAGCTTCGGCCAAGCGCCAGTCGAACGGGCCGAAGCGCTTTTCCAAGGCGGCCATACGATCAGCATCGAGGCGCAGTGTCGCGAGCCGCGCCCGGTTCCCGGGGGTCACGTTCACGGTGCCGTCGGGGTTGACGAAAGGGGCCATGGTTTGCGCCAGCGCCAGCTTGTAACGCACATGAGCGGAGTCGAGCGTGTCGCCGATCTTGTTTTGATAGAGCCAGGCCAGCTCCCGGTAGAGCCGGGCTTCGCGCGGGTTGAAGCGCAGCCCGTCGTCGCGTAAAAGGGCGATGCCATTCTGCACCCAGCGCAGGCGGTCCTCATCGCGGACCATCATGATGCTGACGTTATACGCCAGATTCCAAGCATTATAAATCCAGACCTCGGCGGCGTACGGGTCGAGCCGGGTGATCCAATCGGCCAACTGCACAAGTTCGAGATAACGGCCTTCCTCCTGCAGACGGTTAAAGCGAAACCAGAGCACTTCGGAGATGATGCCGCGGAAACCGCCGAGGCCAACCATAACAAACGTGAGCGCAGGGGGCACGTCGGACGTATACCCCGCATAGGCTTCGGGTAAGCGGGCCCGCCGGCTCACTGCGAGTCGCCGGCTCTGCCAGGCGGCCAACAGAACCAACAGGGCCAACGCAACGAAAACAAGTCTGGAGACTCTCATGCGCATGTGTGTTCAGCAGAAAACGGTGTGGAGAGAAACAGGCTGCGGAGGCTTAAAGGATGGCAGGAATATATTCGCGGACGGCTGCGCCGAGCACGCGGAGCTGGGGAACAAAAGCGGGGAACGATTCGCTCAAGATCTCAGCGTGATGGACGGTCACGGGTCTAGGCGACGCCAGCCCGGCCAGTGCGAGTGACATGGCGAGGCGGTGGTCGCCGTGCGCTTCGCAGTCTCCGCCTGTGAGCGTGCCGCCATGAATGGTGAAGCCGTCTTGACGCTCTTCGAGGCGGACGCCCAGCTTTTTGAGTTCGCCGCACATCACGGAGATCCGGTCGGTCTCCTTGTAGCGAAGCTCTTCGGCGTCGCGCACCTCGGTGACCCCGTCGGCAAAACAGGCGGCCATGGCGAAGACTGGGAACTCGTCGATCATTCGCACGACGGTGGCGCCGGCCACAGATGTGGCTTTGAGCGGGGCAGCGGTGAGGCGAATGTCGCCTACAGGCTCGCCGGATACGATGCGGGGCTGTTCAATGCGGATATCCGAGCCCATGGCACGCAAGACGTCAAGAATGCCGGTGCGGGTGGGGTTGAGCCCCACGTCGCGAATGCGGACGGAGGAGCCGGGTACGAGGGCGGCGGCTACCAGCAGGAACGCGGCGGAGGAGATGTCGCCCGGGAGTTCGAGAGTGAAAGGCAACAAAGGCCGTGTGAGGGGTGCAATGCGGATCGTGAGCGGTTCATGCACGCGGATATCTGCGCCCATCGAGGCCAACATGCGTTCGGTATGGTCACGTGAGGCGCCGGGCTCGCTGAGGGTGGTGACCCCGTCGGCGGCGAGCGCGGCGAGGATGAGGCAGGACTTCACCTGAGCGCTGGCGACCGGCAGCGTGTAGCTCATCGCATGGAGCGGCGCGGATGCGGCGCGGGCGGCAAGCGTCAGCGGTGTGCAAGTGTTGGGGGTTGTGACGGGTACGCCCATGCGTTGGAGCGGCTCGGTGATGCGGTTCATGGGACGTTTACGCAGGCCGGTTGAGCCGTCGAGCACACAGGGTGTGCCGGAGGCGGCGAGCGCTCCCGCTAGCAGGCGGAGGGTCGTGGCCGAATTGCCACAGAAGAGTGGCGCGCGGGGCTGTGTGAAACCGCGCAGCCCTTTGCCGTGAACGGTCAGGCGCGTGCCTT
Organism: uncultured Lentisphaeraceae bacterium; assembly: GCA_964643945.1. Lineage (GTDB taxonomy): Bacteria > Verrucomicrobiota > Kiritimatiellia > RFP12 > UBA1067 > JAHFSX01. The sequence continues at coordinate 1,959 of CAZXVN010000426.1, forward strand.
CGAGGCGCCAGTCCACACGGAGGGCCGTGAGGGCATTCAACATGGCGCGGGTGACGCCGGAAACGAGGAAGCGGTCGATGGTGCTGGTGCCCTCGGCGAGCGCGGCGAAAAGGGCTGCGCGGTGCGAAAGTGATTTGTCTCCCGGAAGGAGGATCTCGCCAGCGAGGGGAACAGAGGCGGATACGGATAGGTCAAGCGCGTGTTGCATGTGAGAATATGTTTAACACAAAGGCCCAACGGCACGAAGAAGAAAATTGAAAAAACGGTACGGGAAAGCGTGCCGCGAAGGGGTGGGGACGGGCCTGTTGAGCCGAATTTTTAAAGCCCGTGATTTTCGTCAAGTACGGCGAAGTGCCCATGAAAGGCGCGCTCTCCCGTTTTTGAGTTCCCTGATTCGCGAGCGATTTCGCTTTCCGGTGAGGGGCGTGTTGTTTATTCTACAACAACGCATGAATGACGAAGTGATACCGGTTGGGCCTTATGAGGCCAATTGCAGTGTGTTGTGGGAGGACCCTGCGCAGGCGTGGCTTGTTGATCCCGGTGCCGACAGCATCAAGATCCTCGGGTTCATGGAGAAGCGGGGGCTCCAAGCTGGCATCGTGGTGCTCACGCATAGCCATTTCGACCACATTTCGGCGTTAGGGGATATCCTCGCGAAGTTTCCTGTGCCGGTGGTGATGCGGCAGGAAGATGCGGGGTTCGCGTTTTCACCTCTCAACGCGATGCCGCCTTACCGGCTGACGCAGCGGCCCGCTTCCTTGGTGACGGATAAAAAAGAGGGCGATCTGCTCACCTGCGGCGGACTGACAGCCACACTCATTCACACGCCGGGGCACACGCCGGGCGGGCTGTGTCTCTTGTTCAAGAAAGAAAAGCTGCTGGTGGCAGGCGACACGTTGTTTGCGGGGTCGGTGGGCCGCACGGACCTGCCGGGCGGGAGTTGGGATGTGCTGGAGGCGTCGCTCAAAAAACTGAAGGCGCTGCCCGACGACACGCGCGTGATCTGCGGTCACGGCCCGCAAACGACCATCGGGATTGAAAAGCGGAGCAACCCGTATTTGTGACCACACCCGAACAGATTTTGGAGGTGCTTCGCAAGACGGCGGGCGGCGAGGTTTCGAGTCGTGCGATGTGCGCTCGTTTGGGCATTTCGCGTGCGGCCGTCTGGAAGCAGATCGAAGCGTTACGGGCAGTCGGATACGGCATTGAGGCCTGCTCACGGCGTGGCTACCGTTTGGTGGCCGCGCCGGACACGCCGCATGCCGCCGAGGTGGTTCCCCTGCTAACGACTCGGCGCATCGGGCGTGACTGCCGTTATCTGACCGAGACGGAAGCGACCAACTGCGATGTGGCCGCCTTGGCGCTCGCGGGTGCGGCGGAGGGGGTCGTGGTTGTGGCGGGTGCGCAAACCGCCGGACGTGGACGTATGACGCGTGTCTGGTTTTCTCCGCAAGCGGTGAACCTCTATTTTTCGATATTGCTGCGTCCTGCGGTGGAGCCTGGGAGTGCGGTTTCGTTGCCGCTGGTGGCGGGTCTTGCGGTGGTCTCGGCGTTGACGGAACTGGCACCTGAGACTGTGCCGCGGATCAAGTGGCCGAACGATATTCTCATCGGTCACAAAAAGGTGTGTGGCATCCTTTGCGAGATGCAGGCCGAGACCGACTGCGTGCGCCACATCAATCTGGGCGTCGGCGTGAATGTCAACCTGGCGCGCGAGGCGTTGCCGGAAGCGTTGCATAGCCGCGCCACATCGCTGCGGATCGAGACCGGGCGACACTTTTCGCGCGCGGTGGTGCTGGCTACAATCCTGAACCGTTTCGAACCGCTGTATGATCGCTGGTGCGTTGCGGGCTTGGAACCGTTGTTAGGCGCGATAGGTGCGCACGACGCGCTGCGCGGGCGGCAGATCACGGTTGAGCAAGGCACCCATCGTGTGAGCGGTGTCGCCAACGGCATCTTGCCAGATGGCGCGTTGCGGCTGGTGACTGCACAAGGGGCTGTGCCGGTCTATTCGGGAGAGGCGCACATCGGCACTCAAGAATGAGGCGTCGATTGCGAAGTGCGCAAGTGTGGTCAAGTGTCCACGTTTTTGTCCACGTTTTTGCTGTTTTGTGCGTGAAGCCCTCCTCTGATGTGTGATAAACTTTCCAACCATGCGGAGTATTCAGTTATGATCGTGCGAAAAGTTTTTTTTGTTTGTCTGGTCCTGTTGAGCGCAGGCGTTGCGCCTGTGGCTTCGTTTGCCAAAGAGAAGAAGCCCAAAGTTTCAGTTTTGTTGAAAGAGGCGAACGAACTGATGTCGCAGGCGCAGACTACCTATATCGACGGCGATTCCAAAAAGGCGACCGAATTGTACCGTCAGGCTTTGGCGGAGATCGCACGCGTCGAGCAGGAGCATCCGCAGGAGGTGTCCACCTCCGAGTTCGCGCCTGTTCGTTTCCGCAAGGCGTTGTGCGAAACCGAGATTGACCGGATCATGCTGGAAGATGTGAATGCCACGGCCCGGACGATTGCGGTGACCGACACGACCGCGCTGGAAGCCAAGCGGGCGGAGCGCAAAAAGGCGGCAGAAACCAACAATATGCCGGAGGCCGCCGTGAAACTGACCTTTAAGCAGGGGTCGCAAACGCCGCTGGCGGGAGCGCCCGAGACGGATATGCCTGGAACCCGGGATACGGGTGACGCGCCCGGCAAACCGCTGAACGTCAAGGACGAACTGAATTGGGCCAAGGACATGCTCTCTGTGGACCGGTTTGACGATGTGGAAAAGGCGTTGATCAAGGTGCTCAAGCAGGAGCCCGAAAATCGCGATGCGCGTTTCTTGATGGCGCTGGCACGCGTGCAGCAGGGCAAACAGGCCGAAGCGGTGGTGGTGATTGACGACCTGCTGACTGACAACGCCTCTGATGAGTCCACGCTCCTTTTGGCAGCGGGTTCGTATGTGGCGATAGGCAACTACTCCAAAGCGATGGACACGTTAGACAAGGCGATGAAGGTGAATCCCAAACGCCCAGACGGATATCACAACATGGCGTGGCTACTGCTCGAAATGAAACCCAAGGAGATCGGCGAGGCGGAAATGTATTACCGACAGGCCGTGAAGCTGGGAGGGGTTCGCGACCGCGACCTCGAGCGTCGCCTGGGCATCAAGGTGGAGTAACGCCACACGACATCCCGTCTGTGGCGTGAAACGCGATGGAAGTGAAGAAAACACAGCCGAAACAGCGTCGCAGGACCGGGCGAAGCGCCGTTTCGGCTGTGTTTTTTTGGATGGCCTTTTTTGCGTGCTTGACGGGTGTGCTGCTGTGGCAGATGCGTGTCGACGTGGTGACGCGTGTGGCGCGCTGGGCGCTCGATCAGCAGGGCCTCACGGACGCCACCTTCCGGTTGTCGCAGGTATCGTTTGGACAGGTGGTCGTGGAGGATATTAGGCTAGGAACACCCGAAGCCGTGCTTATTGTTGATCAGGTGGACGTGCGGTTTTCGTGTCGGGAGGTGCTCCGTCGGCACATTGCGCGGGTTGCGGTGCGCGGGGTTCGTACACGACTGACGGCGGGCGGCGGCAAGGCGATGTCGCCGTTGTACGAACGGCTCAAGCCGCTGCTGGCTGCGCGTGCAAAGACAGCGCCTGCCGGCGCCACTGCGAACACGGGGTTTTCGCTGGGGGCGGGAGTATTGCAGGAAGTACAGGTGGCGGTGGCGCTGGCGGGAGGCGAGCCGTTGACCACGTTGACGCTTGACGCAGGGGTGTTGGCAGAGCGTCCGGCTCAGTATCGCGTGTGGGGCACTTTGAGCGACGGCGGCGGGATGCAGCTGCGGTCCGAAGGCGTAGTCGATTCTGACACGGGCGCAGGGTCACTCCTGCCCGAACTGAAAATCAAGAGCGTCGGGAAGCTGCTTGATTGGGCCGGCCGGGTGTTCCCAGATCAGGCGGCACGGATCCCGGCCTTTCCGACGAACTGTACCTTGGCCGTGCGGGGTGCGGTTGCGGTGCAAGGCTGGACGAACGTCGGGCCCTTTGAGATCAACGCGGAACTCGGACGCGGCAGCGCATGGGTGTTTCCGGACCAGGACGCGTTTGTGCGGTTTCAGTCTTTCCGTGTGGAAGTGT
>CAZXVN010000427.1:0-12869 GCA_964643945.1 uncultured Lentisphaeraceae bacterium
AGGATTGTGGGACATTCGGCAATCCGACGGATCTTTCGGAAACGCCTCGTTCTGATCCAGGATTTCAGCAAGCGCCTCCGCGTTGGACACGCCGTAACAGCGGCGGGCGTACTCCAGGTAGACAGCGCGCGATGTCGTAAATTTGTTCGTAGAAACCCAAGGAGCAGCCGCGATGTAAAAGAGCCGCGGGTCGATAACATCGGTTAGCCGCCACGTCAGCGTGACGAGCCCATTCATGTTCGTGGCATGTTGGGCATAACTGGAAATGGTGTTGGCGAGGTTCTTCGACCATGGCATGTAGTGCATGTCGCCTTTGTTGTCCTCTTCCAGCCACGGGCCGGCCCAGTATTCACGCCGGCCGTAGCGACTGCCGTTCTCGAACTTGTCCGAATATGCGGTAAAAGGCCCCGCCACCACGTCAGCCGGAATATCTTTCAGATTGGTGTCGCTCAGTTCGCCCCACCCGGTGAGGACATGTCCCATCTTCGGCACGCGCTGGCGGAAGAAGTCGTACATCGACTGCACAAACGGCGGGTCTTTCGTCCCCTCATGCCGGTAATAGACGAGATAGTCGAGATCCGGATACCACGCAAGCATGGACTCGGAGATTTCCATTTGCTCCGCCGGCCTAAGATTGTGAAATTCGGTTCCCAGCGCCACCTTCACGCCGCGCCGGTGGGCGTGGGCGATGATCTGCTGGAAGGTCGAGGCGCAGCGCTCCCACACGTCCTTGTTCGGCAGACTCGCCGCGTGCAGCGAGGCGGCGCAACCAAACGCGTAGTCGTCAAGTAAATCAGCACTTCGGCCGGGATACTCGCGCAACGGCCACGAGCACACATGATAGTACGCGCTTTGCGCCGAGTTCTGGTTGAGATTCTTTTGCATGAACTTGCCCCAATTGAGCCAGTTTTCCCGGTAGCCCTCGAAAATGTAATTGTGGATCGAAAGCATGTTCAGCCGCATCCGCGCCATCTGATCGATGTGAAACTTCCAATCCTCCAACGACCACAAACCGGCCCCCTGCATGTAACACCAATGGCTGGTGAACCCGCGGACAGCTTGGCGCGGAACTTTCGTTTCATCAAAGCGCGCGAGCTGCAGGGGGATCTTCGTTTCAGGCATGACATCGCCGCTCATCAAGAAACTCACGCCGTAATGATCCTCCAACAACCCGTACACGCCGTACAAGACGCCCGCCTCATCCCCGCCGGCAATCGTCACTCGCTTGCCATCGCAGGTCAGCCGGTATTGCTGCGGCTTGAGAGACTTATCTTGCTTCAAGACGAAGCCACCCGTCGGCGACACACTGATGGGCGGCAGCGTACCAGAGACCTGATAGAGGTAGCGTTGCAATTCCTTCGCCGCATAGTGCTCCAGCGCCGTCGCATCCCGGGTGATGCCAACCTTCGCCAGATTTTCTTTCGCCAGCGCACTGCCGGCGAACAATCCAAACAGCATTAATCCAACTGTCAGCCTTCGTTTCATTTGTCGTTCCTTCTTAGTGAGTTGGCTTGGAAGAGTCCGGCGGCACGGATGCCGGGAAAACCTGCACTTCCGCCATATGTAAGTAATCTGCTCCGTTCAGTTGAATTTTCACATACCTTCCCGTCACTCCGCCGGCATTCACTGTCGTTGTCAAATCAGGACATGTGGTTTGATGATTGGTATTGACTGCCTTTGAGGCTGCATCCAGGACATAGACATTATAGTTGCTTAATCTGCCCTGACAGAAGCCTCTGTTCCAAATGACAATATTTCCTATACTATAATTGGCATCAAGATCAACCATCCACCAGGCGTTCGTCTCATATTGTGTACTGTTGACGGATCCATGTTCAAAAACAGGGTCTGTGTCACCGTCGTTTGCCCGGCCTGCCCAACAAGCATGATACAAAGAACTTTGTGAGGCGTCTTTTAATAACGCAAGATTTATTGGTGTTCCAGTTAAAATTGGCGTTGGGGTTGGCGGTGCGGTTGGAGGTGGAGGCGGTACGGTTGGTAATGCGGTTGGGGTTACTTGCGACATGACCATAAATGCATCCACACTTAAGCCGCCACGTGCAACAACGCATTTTATCGTATGAGTGCCGGCCGCAAGCCCTGTCTTGGTGTATGAAGGAGCTTGGTAAGCATGCACACGGGAAGCGTTTACTTGAGTATCGAATGTGTTATCAATATACATATCGACCAGACCACCACCTCCTACAAACGAAACGCCTGTGCCATTGAAGGTGAATTGGAAGGAATCCCCGTTGTTCGTTGTAGAATGTGCGGTTCGACCGAGCAAGCTCATCGCTTGTTTATAGGAGGCCGTCCATGTTCCGGAGTAGGTGACGGAAGGGCTGTCATCGTCTACGATCATGGGTCTAGGTGTCGGGCGTGAAGATGTGGGAGTCGCGGCGGGCGCCGGTGTTGGTGTCGGACAACCGTCGTTGTTTCCAGCACCCGCACGCTTTGCGATGGCTGTTGCGCCAGCGGGTAAATCAGTTGGATCTACCGCTGTATTTCCTGACCATACCATCCAGCCTCTCGTAGACATATTAACGCGCAAAGATTGATCATAATAGTTGTTTGAAAAAGTATTGTCATGCCCGCCTGTTCCGAATCTTTCATCACCTGAGCTGGAAACAAGCGCTTGGCCGTCAGTGCCGATATTTCCACCACTTGATAAAACCAGATTGGAATAAACAGTAATATACGCTGAGCCATTATCAAGATAGACATAATGCCCCCCTGATCTTTGCTGTGAAACATAGTTATTGTATATGGCTGTACCCACCTGCTTCCCAAGTGTATAAATTCCTCCGCCATCGCTGCATCCTTTCAGATAATCATAGATCCGATTGTATCGAATGATGTGATTCCCGCTTTGTAATGGACCGGACTCATCGTCATCACCCCAGCCAAAGCCGACACTTATCCCCGTGTATGGCAAATTGTACAGAGTATTATGCTGAACGATGGTGCCTTTGGCGAACCCGACACAGATCCCTACATTGCCACCATAATCAGCACCCACGGTTGTAATGGTGTTCTGCTGAATGATATTGTCTTTAACAAGCAGGATCGGATCATTTTGATGATGAGAGTATCTGTCCAAGTTGCCAATGGTTATTCCGTCCCCCCCGATGTCGTTGAAGGTGTTACCCGTAATGTTGAGGTTTGAGCTTCCTTCACTGACATTCACACCCGACATTCCCGTGTGTGTAAATGTACAGTTCTTTACAGTACATGCGGATACAAACTTCATATCCAATGCGCCCGGAGTCTTGGATCCGTGATGGCCATCCAGACTATACACATCCGATTCATCCAGCCATCCCCCCACCTGCAAAGCCACAAACCCTATCTTGTTCGGCAACAGCCAGGTATTGTAAGCAAATTTCAAACCATCAAACACAATGTTGTTGATTTTCTTGCCATACTCGCCTGCAACACTCACCAATGTTTCACACTGAGGCGCCAAGACTGTTGAGGTGGTCATATTTTCACCTGGCCGCGGCATATAGTACAGATAACCGGCACTTGTGTTCAGATAAAATTCACCCGGTGTGTCCAGTAACTCATAAGCGTTTTCCACATAACTGAAGTTTTGATAGGGCATGTTTGAATGGTCGCCTTGAAGCTTAAACCCTGAACTCATCGTAACCACATCTCCGCTAATTGAACTGATCAAATATCGAACAACACACCAACTGGCACTTCTGTCTAAAATTTCAATTTGCCTCACATTCCCCCAGTTCGCCATATCACTGCCGAACCCGGAGGCCGGCAGCCGCACGGTCGTTCTGTCATGACTATTAAACGCCACGCCGCCGCTGGCACGATTGGCTCTTATGCCGTCAACGAATAGCTGGCGTGTATCCAGGTTGGTGCCCACACAGGAACGGTAGATGTTCTTTTGGGAATCGTGCAATGCCCAATTCGTCACCTGGATTGCACCATTCAACTCAGGTGTCTCACCGGGATAAGCTTTGTAGTAGATCGAATAGCCATTTGAAGCGGAGTCCCTGGCATCCAGTTGGATGGTGCTGGTTATCGGGTATTTGCCGCCGCGCAAATAGACATAGATGTCACCGCGCATCTTTGAACAAGACTTTCTGACAACATCACGTGCTTTTGTGATTGTTAAAAACGGGCTGGGCATTGTTCCGCGATTCCTGTCATTCCCCGTTGGTGACACGTAATAGGTCGCCTGAGTTCCTGCATGTGCCGTAATCACGCCGATCAATACAATTGCAGCAAACATGAACGCCATTCTTACGGCCTTGTGCAAATGGAAGCCTCTGACAACCGTTTTGCGGAACGCTGTTGCGGAGTGTGATTCGGTTGTCTGTGTGGTTCCGGTCATGGTGATGCCTTTCGTGGCAGGTTTCATTGTTTTGACTCTTTGAGCTCTTTCATTCAGTTATTCGCCCCGCATGACCCGCACCGGCCCTAACAGACCGGAAGAGAGAAGCGCGTGTTCGCCGGTGTAGTAACCGGAAATGTTGGTCTTGGTGCGGCGCTGTTCGGCGGGCAGTTTGCCGTCGCCAACCAACCGGTTCGGCCACAGGTTCACCACTTCGATCTCCAGCGCGTTTTCGCCGGATTTGACGGCCTCCGTGATCTCCACCCGCCACGGAGGGCACCAGACCACACCGAGGTCTTTGCCGTTGAGCCGCACGTTGGCCGTCTCCTTCACCGTGCCCAGATCGAGGAAAAGACGGGAAGAAGGGTTCAGGGTTCGAGGTTCAGGGTTCAGGGCATCGGGGTTACGGGGTGCAGATGAGGGCTGCCCATCGCGGTTTCCTCCTGAACCCTGAACACTGAACCCTGACAACTCCGCAAAGTCAAAGGCCTTGCGGTATAACGCGGTGCCGCTGAAATACTGAATAGCCGGTTCAGGCCGTTTGGCCCAGTCCTCCAGTTTGTCGAAGACCAGCAAGCCTTTGGCTTGATCGCCACTCAGGCCGTCGGCCGGATAGAACCACTGCGGATCGAACTGGACCGTCCACGGTCCGACAATCTCCTGCTCCGGCTTGAAATTCAGGAAATTTGCCTTCCCAACCGCTGAACCGTGAACCGTTGAACCGTGAACCTCTCCAACCTTCCCACCCGCTGTCCTGAAAACTACAAACATCGAACCGCTCGGCTCAAACTCAAGGGGCACTGCCGTTCTCCCGTCTTCCGTCTTCCGATAGTCCGGCAGAGTTCGCTGCTGACCCGTCATCGGGTCCCACAACTCAGGCTGCCGCCCGCTGACGCGGAAAGCGGCTTCGACGGTTGCGGCCTGATCTTTCCGATTGGCCAGAAAATAGATCTCCGTTCCGGCGGCAGTCCGGTGGATGAAGTCGATGAAGGCATCACCGGGATGATCGAAGTCCGGCTGCACACCGTCAGCCAGCAAGATTTCACGCAAGGACTTGCCCCAGAAAACCCGGCCCTTGCCGTACGTTCTGCAAATCGTCTCGGCTGTATTCTGACTACTGACTTCTGACTTCTGACTTCTCTCCGCCCCCCCGCCCCACACCTCGGCCGCGATCTTCTTCACCTCGGCGTCGCACTGCGGATAGTCCTTCAGGCCCGGATCGGATTCCGGTCTCGGCCCGACCACCGTCGCGCCGGCTTTCACCAGATCACGGATCTTGCGGACCACTTCCACCGGCATGCGTTTGGAGTCCGGCAGGACCAGCAGCCGGTAGCTCATGCCGTCCGGCAGCACGAGTCGGCCGGCCTTCACCGACAGCCGCGTCAGCAGTACCTCGGCGTTGCACACATCGTAATCGTAGCCTTTGCCCAGCGAAGGATCGACATGCTTGGGCTCAACGAGGTTGGGCGCCCCATCACCGTTGTAGTACAGGACATCGGCGACAAAGAGGCCGCTCTGCAGTATCGCCTGGCAGCGGTTGATGTAACTGAGCCACGGCCCGGCAGCCTGATTCCACCACGTCACGTTTGGATTGAAGTGTGTGCCGGCGCCAAATTCGTAGCCGGGCTTGCCGTCCTGCGGACGCTGGCTGGTCATCGTATGGAAGACAAGCCGGTTGATGCCTTCGCAAAACGCCCGGTCAGCAATGGGCTTCAAGAGCGCCGGGCCATTGTCCCAGTGCGGCTGGAAGGAGGTGAACGACTCAGCCGACGCCGTCTTGCGGCCATAGATATGAGCTGCGCTAGCGGTTCGTTTGCCGACCTGGTTCTGGTTGTTGATCAATAATAGGTCCCGCCAGAACTCGCCCATGGGCATATCGCAGCGGCCAAGATTCTTCAATCCATCCATGCACATCGTTTGCGACCAGCTCGGTCCCGCCGCTTCGCAGAGGATCTTCATGCCCTGGGCGTGCGTGAGCTTGGCGAAGTGCCCGTAGTGGTTGTCGGCCATGCAGTCGGCCACGGTCTTGCGATAATCGTGGAGAAAGCGCTCGGACACTTCGGCGTTCCCGACCAGTCGCCCTGTCAGCACAGGCAGATAGAACTTGGGGTCATAGCCACGGTAGCGCTTGAACTCCGTCAGCATTTTATCCGTCCAGTTCGGGTAGCCGTCCTCGAAACTGTCGGTGCCGAAATACTTCAAGGTCTTGCCGACAAGCGCCCCGGCATCAGCCAGCAAGATCTTTCCGAGATGTTCCCACTGCTGATCCACCGCGGTCGAGCTGAAGAAGTCCACCTCCAGCCCTGCGCCTCCCTCTACAGGTGCGCTCACCGGTGAACCGGTCATCCGGTGACCGGTCCGGATGACCGTCCATGTTCCCTCGGGAACATCCCAGTCCAGTTTTCCGCCGGGTCCGACCCTCGCCGTCAGGTCGACCACATCGCCGGGAGCGATGGGCTGGTCGTCCGGCAAAGCTGACCAGGGAGTCAACGTCTGATCCATCACTGTGCGCGGATGCGTGAACACATCAGCATCCAGGCGGTTGCTTTTCGCGGGCAGATCCTTTCGACGCGCATCGCCCGCCGGGAGCCGGGCGCGCTCGGGCTCCCGGAAGGCCACAACGGCCGTGTCCCGATAATCCACCTTGTCGAGGGGCAGCCCGATGTAATTGGCCACTTGAAGTTGGGGCGGCGAATCATAGCCATCCTTGGGATCGGGCAACGGCAGTATGCCGGAGAATCGTTGCGGTCCGGTGAGCTTCAGTTCGGACTGAAGAAACCATCTTCCGGATTTCTCCGGAGTGATCCAAGGGCCGCCCATGAGCAAACCGCTGCTGAAATTGATGCCCATTTCCAACCCCAAACGATCGGCCTCCCGCAGCGCATGCTTGTAGAGTTTCCTCCATTCCGGCGTGAGGTAGGCCGGGCCATTCGGAATCGGCCCGCCACCGTACGGGCCCGGGGCCAGGCAGTAAATATAGGCTCCGCCCATGCCCTTGGCCTTGAATTCCTCCAAATCGCGGGTGATGCCTTGCTTGTCAACATTGTTGTTAAACCACATCCAGTAGCACGACGGCTTCGCCGCATCCGGCGGATTCCGGAAAATGTCCTCGGGCGAGGCGGCCGGTTGAGCGGCTTCGAGCACGGCGAGCGACGCCAGCAGCAGGGCGGTGAGGGTGAGGGCTATTATCTTTCTCATTTGTTATTACCTTCCATTAATTCCGGTTTCCATTCTAACACGGTTATTATTTGCTCTGCCATATTATCTGGCTTTTCGCCGTCTCCTTGTCCTACTTTTGAACAAAAAGGTTGATCTGTCTCGATTCTTTCCATAGTTCGGTGTCGAAGGAGGGCTCCCAATCGCCCACGGAATAATCGGTAAGGTCTTTTACAGACCATTGGCCTTGCGCCAAGTCAGTGCACGTATACACAGATACTTTACTGCCGCGTTCTTCATCTCTGAAAAATAACAGACGTGTATTTTTTCAGCATGGGAAGCGACAATAAGTTGCGGCCGTGAAACAGGGATTTTCTTTGTGCCGCCGCCACTGAGCCGAAAAGGGGTCGCACGATTAGAAACTTGCACGGTGTTCCATTTTTTCCATCGAAATAGACTAGTCGGTATTGAGGGGCAATCGATCCCTTGGTTTTCCAATATGTCGCAATATAGGGACGCCCCAGCGTGTCGGCATCCATAGAGGTTGTGTTTATCAATTCGCTGGCTTGCGGAATCTCGCAGGCCTTTTCAGCCGTGGCTTCGGTGATTGGCATTTTATATTTTACACCCAGAGAGGTTTGCCAGGTCTCACCGCCATCCAGAGAACGAGCGTAGCAAAGATCGTGATTAGAGGCCACATCGGGTGATTCGCGCCATACCCACGATACGTGTACATAACCCTCGCCATCGACCATAATGCTTATCGTGTTGTGTGCCGGGTATGCCCGGCCGCTTGTCGGGACCGCTCCGCGAGCGTACCAGTTTTCCGAAACCGCATCAAGCGTAACAGAAAAAATGGGCGTTTCAAAGGGCAAGTCTGACCCCAGGCAGATAACGCCGAAGGGTAGCCGAAGGCAACTGTATCCCCGCGAGGGGAGCGGAGAGAAGGCCAGAGGCGAAAACGCGGGCCGACCGTACAGGGAAGCGGATATGAGGCGCGGTGCGCGGGACGAGGGTGCAACACAACCCGAAGTCCTCCAGTTATCGAACGCATCACGTAGATCCGACGGTTACGCGTGGAAGCGGCAGGGAACACCCCGGGAGATCCGCCCGACGCCCCGCGAGGGGAAGGCGGGCCGCAAGGCCAGCCCACAGGGAGGCGGAAGTCAGCAGAGGGCGTAGTAGGTGCGCAGTCAGGCAGAGCTAGTGAGGCACTCCAATGCCGAAAGGCGGAGCAAACAGATAGGCCGAGCCGCATAGCCGGCACCGAAGGCCCGAACGGTGGGCGGGCCGAACGGCCCGCAGAGTGCAAGGGACAAGGTAAGGAGCAGGACAGTATGAAAACAATGCAGATGCAGTTGGTCCTCGAAGGGGAGGCCACCGGCCATCCCGACAAGGCCCGCGATGAATTCATAGCGGCCCGGCTCTCCGAAGGTCCAACAGGAGAAGACCGGCTCATGGAGACGATCTGTGGGCGGGAGAACATGCTCGAAGCCCTGAAACGGGTGGAGGGCAACAAGGGTGCGCCCGGTGTGGACGGGATGAAGACCGCGCAGCTTCGCGGGTATCTGCTGAAACACTGGGACAAGATCAAAGGAGGCCTGCTTAACGGCACGCATCAGCCGATGCCCGTGCGCCGGTCGGAAATCCCCAAGGAAAACGGCGGCGTCCGCCTGCTGGGGATTCCGACGGTGCTCGACCGGCTGATCCAGCAGGCCGTGGCGCAGGCGCTCTCGCCGCTCTGGGACTACACGTTCTCGGAGCACAGCTATACGTACGGACGCCCAAGGCGGCGGAGCGGGTCAAAAGCTCGGTCAGCCGCTTTATCACCGGCAGACTCAAGCTGGTGGTCAACGAGGAGAAAAGCGCAGTCGGCAGGCCGTGGCATAGCAAGTACCTTGGTTTCCGTATCACGCGCTTCATGGGGAAGACGCGCACCGGCATCCATGCGGAAAGCCTTCTGCGGTTCCGCAGGTGCGCGGACTGACGGCCCGCGACAGGGGTCGGAGTCTGGAGGCGGTCATCGGCGAACTGAACAGCCTGTTGCGGGGCTGGGGCGGATACTTCCGCCCCGGCCTCTGCGAAACGCTGGCCGGAACGCTCGACCACTGGATAAGGCGACGCCTCCGGGCGTATGTCTGGACACAGTGGAAACTGCCGAGGACGCGGGTCAGCAACCTCATGGAGCGCGGCACCGCCAGAAGATGGGCGGTGGCGGTCGGCAACACCCGCAAGGGCGCTTGGCCGCTCAGCAAGAACGGAACGGTATGCGCGGCACTGCCTGACGACTGGTTCACCCGCTCGGCGGGAGTCATCCTTCTCGGTTCCTTCTGTCATTAGCAGCCGAACCGTTCAGGCGCTGGTTCGCTCTCTGCTTTTGATTGCACCAATCGCCTGAGCACACGTAGCCCTGACCTCGGAGTCCGTATCATGAAGATGCTCGGTCAGTTGCGGAATACTGGCCGGATCGCCCAGACGCCCCAGCGCCTCGGCTGCTGCATTTCGGATAAACCATTTGCTGTCTTCGGCGAGGATGTCTCGCCGAAGTTCAACGAGTTCGCTGGCACTGATTGTCGAGAGAGCCGTCTTCGCCTCTGCGTCCAAATTATGCTGAATCCTCTCAAGCGCGACACGGGCTTCAAAGTTTGAACCTTCTTGTGAATGGCGAAGGCGGTCGATAAGCCCTTGTTGCGTGTGGTGGCCAAGGAACACGGCGAATTTACTCTGTGACACTGCTCGCTCATGGCAGTGTTCTCTCGAATAATTAAGGCGCGTCACGATCATAACTTGCTTGATCACAGCGCGTCTTTGGAGGTACATAGTCGCTTCTTCACCATTCAACTTGGCGAGGTGTGCGGCGGCCTCAGTTGGTTCCCCCTTTGTGTCCAATTCGGGCAGGATATGCTGAACAGCGATTGAATCCCCGATCTTTCCAAGTGCGATCATGGCTGCCTCTTGAATCCCAGAACCATCGTCATTCACCTTTTTGATAAGGGCTGCTACAGCTCGGCGATCCTGTGACTTCCCCAGATCCTCTGCCGCCTTTTGCCGTGTGCTCCAGTCCGAACTATCGAGAAGGCCAATACGGCGACTGCTCTGAGAAGTGAATAGTGACTTCCACCAAGTACTCATGTGGGATCTCCTTATTCCTCACCTTTGATTGCGAACGTCAAATATGTGAGAGTATCCGGAGTGGGGTCGTATCGGGACATAAAGTTTTTTCTACCGGCTCCGATCTCACAATCGCACCTCATCCCAACTTCCTCACACTGCCCACTTACCTCACCTACCGGACAGCGTTCTATCCAATGTACTGCAAGTGTAGGACGGTTGAGGAATGTGAGCAAGCGGATTTTTTCCGCAGGACAGATAAAATGTTCTGAACGGCACCGCTTCGCCCCGTACCCCATCCCCTCCCCCAGCGGCTCGCCTCCCACCCCGGTCGCACCCATCCCCCAAAAGCGAAGCGCATGCGGGCAGGGCTAACCGCGGTAACCGGCCGCACGATACGTCCCACCTGTCCTGTCTGTCGCATCTTCTCACGCCGCCGGCACCCCCCGCCTCAAGACCCTTCTCCGGTACTTGCGGCTCGCAGGAAAGCCCAACCACCGCTTCCTGATGCAGCGGTCAGCATACAAACTCCCGTGACCACCCGCGTTGACGGTGTGAGCCAAAAGCCGTATGCTGGGGCTGTTTTAAATACCCGCCCGGGCAGACCGCAGTGGTTGCGCCTGCCCGGAGAAACACGGAGAGCCGGATGAGCCGGATGAGCACGATACCGTCGGATTCGTCGCTGGATCCTTTGCCGCCCGATTGGCTGGTAAATCTCCGGGATTGGCCGCTTCACGCCGGTTTCATCGAACGTATCGCGACCGGAAATAGGTCACACTATCCCAATTGGCCAATCAGCCTCATACGGAACATGTGTTTCCTGATCATTGTTTTCACCCACGGGTTCGGAAGACTCCATCCCCAATATTAGCCCACTGCCACCATGCAGCTTCTCAAATCACAAACACCATGAATGCAATTCGAGCGGATATCACCACCCTCAACGTCGACGCCATAGTCAACGCGGCAAACTCAAGCCTGCTTGGAGGTGGTGGAGTGGATGGAGCAATTCACCGGGCGGCCGGTCCAGACTTGGTCCATGAATGTCGCCTGCTGGGCGGATGCAAAACAGGGGATGCGAAAATCACCAAGGGTTATCGTTTACCTGCCCGTTTTGTGATTCATACGGTGGGTCCGGTTTGGAACGGGGGCACTCATCACGAAGCGGATTTGCTTGCGTCGTGTTATCGCAATTCCATCCGCCTGGCGGTGGAGCACGGCTTGAAAAGCGTCGCGTTCCCATCTGTCAGCACCGGAATCTACGGGTACCCGATTGAAGAAGCTGCCCGAATCGCCATTCAAGTGGTTGCGGAGTATACCTGCAAGCACTCCGGGCATCCGCAGGTAACATTCTGCTGCTATTCCTTGAGGGATCTTGAGATCTATCAAAACATTCTGGCGGAATTCCGAAGCCTGGTGTCGCCCGTTTCCACCGCAGTTCCTACAGATCGCACCTCTGATGAGACCGACCTCAAATAAAAAGCAAATGAAACAACGGATCCTCGTGAATTTCGAGGTTTTCGCCGTTTCGACGCTGACGACGTTGTTGCTGGCCGCATCGTGGTTCAAGTGGCTGCCACTGGATTTTACCGAGGCTCTTGGATTCGCCACCGGAGCGGTCTGTGTTTGGCTCGTTACGAAAAGCAACATCTGGAATTGGCCCGTGGGGCTGGCCAACAACCTGTTTTTCGCGATCTTGTTCTGGAAGGCTCGACTTTTCGCAGACTTCGGTCTTCAGGGGATTTATCTGATTCTTGGCATTTACGGTTGGTGGGAGTGGTTGCGCGGCGGAGAAAACCGCACGAGGCTAGCCATCTCGCGCAGCTCCCGGAACGAATGGATCGGCATTGCCGTGTTCCTGATTATCGGCACATGGGGCTTGCGCGAAATCCTGCAAGCCGTGAATGGGTCGGCTCCGTTATGGGACGCGGTGACGACTACGTTGAGTCTCGTCGCGCAATATCTGCTGTGCCGGAAACGCATTGAAAACTGGTTGTTCTGGATTGCTGCGGACATCATCTACGTGCCATTGTATCTGTCAAAACAACTGCCTTTGACCGCCCTGCTTTACGGAGGTTTTCTGGTGCTCTGCGTCATTGGATGGATGAGATGGAGAAAGGAACTCGGCGCATGAATCGACCCGCAGATTTTAGTCTCGGCGTGGTGATAGGCAAATTCCTTCCGCCACATCGCGGGCACCGGTTTCTTATCGAGACGGCGTTTTCCCGCTGCGAGCGGGTGGTGGTGATTG
>CAZXVN010000428.1:0-1735 GCA_964643945.1 uncultured Lentisphaeraceae bacterium
GGCTACAGTTCCAAGACCTACCGCCGCAATACGGAAAGGGCTGTGCTGTCAGGAGCGGAGGAGTCGCTTTGGGAGGGCATGAAGCAGACGGTAGCCGTCGGTTCCGAAGCTTTCGCCGAGCGGGTGCGGCTTGCGGCAAAGGTGTCGGTGCGGCGCGAGTGGTCGGGACGCCGGAAGCTCAAGGGGCTGCTGGAGTGGGGCGCCGTCGTAAAAGCTGTTGAACGGGAATACGGAATGAAATGGGAGGCGCTCCGCGATGCCCACGGCAACGGCGGGCGCGAGCAGGCCTTCTGGCTGGGGCGGCGTTTGTGCGGCCTGTCGCTCCGCGAACTCGGGAACCGGGCAGGCGGGGTCGATTATGCGGCCGTCAGTGTCGCGGTCAAACGGTACGAGCAGCTGGTGGCCAAGGACAATAGCGTGCGGGAACGTTGCGTGAGGATGGAACGAGAATTGGTGACCGGCGTCAATTGTTGAATGTTGAGACGTGACCCCGTTAAACGGATGGCTGAAAAAGTCGGCTTAAAGCGCCTGACGGCGCCACTACGAACGCTTCGCACCCGTTTGCCCGTGAGGGCATTTCGTTCGATTTACCGCCGCCCGCCGACTTTTTCAGCGGAATCAACATTCAACAATCGGCTTGATGTTGCGAGTGTGTTGCGCGTAGAGTGACGGACAGGGCAAGATCGACTAAGGACGAAGGAGAGTGACATGATCGTGAACCGACGGGCATTTTTAGGCGCTGCCGCCACAGCGGGGCTTGCGGGGTTTGTGAAGCCCTCTTTCGCGGAAGCGGTCTCGGCAGGCACGGACACGCCGCTAGGCGACCTCTTTGCGTCGCCTGATTCCGCCGTGCTCAAACTTGCGGAGCAGGTGTTTCAAAAATGCATCCTCGGAAAGATCTTTCCGCCGGATGAGCCCTTGAAGCACAGGTGGATCGGCCCGGGCGGCGGCTACCGGGGCCAGTGGATATGGGACACGATGTTCGTCGTCGATCTGCTGAGCCTGTTGCCCGGCAAGGAGGAGGTGATCCGGGAGGTCTTCCAGAATTACTGGGACTTCCAGGAGCGCTGGAACAAAGCCATGCCCGACTATGCGCGCGACATGATCCCGTGCATGATCGAGCCGGGCAACAAGGACTGGGTCAAGTTTCCCGCCTATTCCCAGATACCGATTCTCGCGTGGGGCGTAGAGCGGGTCTACCAGCGCAACAGGGACAAGGAGCTCGTCAAGCAGTGCCTCGGCCCGATTGAGCGGTTTCACGAGTGGTACTGGCGCGAACGCGACGTGACCGATTGCGGGCTTGTCGCGGTGGGTGCCTACAGCGGCGACGTCCAGCACGCGCGCTGGGAGACGTTTGATTACGAGTGTAACATGGACGGTCTGAAACTGACGCGCCATCCGATGCGCACAGGCGAGAAAGAGGGAAACTGGTATGGCGATCTCTGTGTGCCGGGCAACACCGCATACCTGATCATGGGTGAGAAGAGCCTGATGAGCCTGGCCCTCGCCATGGGCGACAAGGCGATGGCCACGCGCCGCAAAGCCCGCATCGTCAAGGCGGTCGCGGCCATGCGCAAGCACTTGTGGGACGAAGAAGCGGGGTGTTTCCTGACGGCACACCGCGACACGCTGAAAAAGGTTCCTGTAAGCACCATCGGAAGCTGGACTCCGCTGGCCGCAGGCGTGCCGACCCCGGACATGGCGAAGCGCATGGCGGAGGTGCTGCAGACCGAGG
>CAZXVN010000429.1:0-6526 GCA_964643945.1 uncultured Lentisphaeraceae bacterium
AGGCGTGATATGCCATGCCCGAAGGTGCCATACATGCTCTGCCCCTTGGCGAGCGTGACCGTGTATTCATTGATGGCGGGCAGCACCTCTTTATCGCCCGTCAGGAGGAAATATTCGCAGAGGAAGAGGTTCCGGTATCCCCAATCCCACAGCACCATCCCAGATTTTAACTCCAGTTTCAACGTGGGTGGCGCGATTTTACGGGCATACGCCTGCACCTTGGGCAGGTAGTCGCGATTACCGGTCGCCAGCAGTGCGAGGCCGTTGATCGCGCCCCACAAGTTTTCTTCCAACGGCTCTTTTTCGAGAACCTTGCAAGCCTCCTCGAAGATGCGCTTTGACTTGGGGCAATTGTAGGGCGCGGTATCGCTGTAAGTCCCCATCACCCGCAACTTGAGCTGCACCTCTTCGGTCTTGCCCGCCCGCCAGCGGGTCAGCTTCAGGATGCCTTTGTTCGCTTCTTTCTCAGCATCCTGGATCGCGACGGCGATGCTTTTACGGGCATCGTCACTGAAGGACTTTCCGGCCACGCCCACGATCACGTCGTCCACTTTCATCACGCCGTCCGCTGGCGACTTGTCACCGACATGCGTGACCAGGATCTGCCTGCTCGCGGCCGTGGTGCGCCCCTGCAGGCTGTCCAGGTAAGTCGCCGGATGCGTAAAGATCCATCCGCGTAGCCCCGTGGAACCCAGATTGTAGGTCAGCGCGCGGTCCACCGCAGTGCTCTGGGTGAGATCCGGCGGTGCAGCCTCACCCAATGCCGAAACGCTTGCCAGCGCCATCAAAACTGCCCCGACGTGAACTCGCTGGTACTCTCTCATGCCATAACTCCTGAGCGTGTAAGGCCATCGCGTTACGGATTAAAATAAACCCGTTCCATCTCGGTCCAGCTCTTGGCGCCGGGGAGTGGAATCTGCATGGGATCGCACACCTTGAGCCAGTCGATGTTACGCGGCTCCTTGTCCAACTTGGCCATGTCCCCGGCGAAGTCCTTGCCGGTGTATTCGTAATAGCCGAACTCGTACCACTTGCCTTCGATCTGCTGCAGATAGATCGAGAAGTTGCGCATGTGGTATTTGCCCAGCAAATCGCGCACGCCGAAATTGGAGTCGGCATGCAGCCGCTTATACTCCTCGATCTTGTCGGCGCGGAGCTGCTTGACCATGCCCACGCGCTTAACCCCCGTGCTGGAGCACCCTGCAGCGAGGAGGGCGACGAGCAGAGGATAGACGAGGAAGCGAACGGTTCGTTGGATATTCATGCGGTTGCCTTTCGTTGTTTGGTTGTTGTAAAAGCACAACGTAGACATATTACAGAAATCAGAAGCCGGAATCCAGAACAGCCTGAGAAGCTGAGAAACAAAATCAGTCATTGGTCGACAGGTTAATCCCGCCGTCATCCGGCAGCGTGGTTTGGAACAGATAGGTTCCCGAACCCACGGCATAGGCGGCGGCGTTATCTTGCCTGCGCAGGAACTTCACGCCTTCAACTTTTCCGGTGGGCTTGCCGGACTCGGTTACCCCCGCTTCATCCTTGGCCGGCACATACACCGTGGCGGCGGTGTTAATCGGAATCGTGACCTCCATTGTTAGCCTATTGCCCTCGCGCTTCCAGCTGCTGACGATTTTGCCATGGATCGAATCATAGCTGCACTTGACCCAAGTCAAGTCGCCGATGACCGCAGGTCTGATGATGATGTGTTTGAATCCTGGTTGCTCCGGGTCGGCAGCGATGCCCGCCAGAGTACGGTAAAACCACGCATCGAGATTGCCTGCCAAAATGAGCAGCGCCGCGCTGTTCATTCCTGGATCACGGGTGTCGCTGTCCCATCGTTCCCAGACGGTCGTCGCGCCTTTTGAGATCATGTAACCCCAGCTGGGCCGACTGGTCTGAGTCACTACCGTCCAGGCGGCATCGGCATGACCCGTATCGGTAAGGACCTGCATTAACCAGAACATCCCCACCATGCCCACCGACAGATGTCCCTTGCGCGCCACCAGGATGTCTCGGGCCAAGTGCCCTGCCACGGCGGCACGTTGCTCCGGCGGCACCATGCCGAATGCCAGCGGCAACAAGTCGCTGGTCTGGGTGCCCGTCCCGTAGGTGTGTTTTTCCGCGTCGAAGAACCGGCGGTTGAACCCGTCGCTAATCTTTGCCGCACGTTCGCTGAAAATTCGGACGTCGTCCGGTTTGTCTAGCAACCGGGCCATGCGCGCCGCGATGCGGCAGTTGTTATAAAAATAGGCGGACGCAATCAGCGGATCGGTGGTGCCCCCGGTCTCGTTGCCGCCGTCCATTGAGTAGGCATCGCACCAGTCGCCGAACTTTTTCAGATCGACGGTAGAGTCCTGTTTCAAGTGGCGCGAGGCAAACTTCATCCACTGGGTTAAGGCCGCGTAGTTCGCTTCCAACGCGCGCCTGTCACTGTAAAAATCATATTGAACCTCGGGGAGGATGGCGATGTTACTGGGCCACACGATCCCGCTATCGTACATCGCCCAATAGGTGGGCGAAACGTTGGGAATGTGCCCGTCAGACAGCTGGTCGAGGCGTATGTCTTCCAACCACTTGCCCATGAAAGCAGCCACATTGAAGTTGTAGCAATTGCTTTCGAAGTCCTTGGCCTGGGTGCCGAGCCAGCCCATGCGCTCGTCACGATCCGGCTCCATGGGCACGCTGCGGAAATAAGCCCGCTGAGTCCAACGGATGTTGTCGTGGATGCGATTGACAAGCTCGTTGGAACATCGGAACTCACCTGCCGCCGTGAAATCGGTATGGATCACCAGACCCTCAAAATTGTCCGGCGTGGGCGTCCCCGGAAAGCCGGTCACTTCGACAAAGCGGTAGCCCTGGCCGCGAAAACAGGGCGCCCAACTCTCGGTCCCGGAACCCTTGAGCACATAGACGTCGGTGGTCTTTGCGCTGCGATTGTCCTGGCTGCGCAGGGTCCCGTCGGCATTCAGGGCATAGGCGCTGCGCAGTTGCACCCGCGTGCCTGCCGGGCCGGCTACCTTCAGGCGCACGGTGCCATAATAGGCCTGGCCCATATCTGCCAGGAACATGGCCGGCTTCGGCTGGGTGATGGCCACCGGCTTGCGGACCTCGGTGATGCGGATCGGTTCGATCATCTGCGCTTGCAACCGGCCTTTCGGCGCTTGCACCACGGCCGCCTGTTGCCAAGCGGCCGCGTTATAGCCGGGCTCCGCCCAACCCGGCATCTCCATGCGAGCGTCGTATTCCTCACCGTCGTATTCGTTATTGGCGCGGATCGGACCGGCATCGGTCAAGCGCCAGGTTTCGTCGCTGCTGATGGTTTGCCGGGTGCCGTCCCGGTATTCAATTTCAAGCTGCATGCGCAGCTTCGGGAAGCCGAAGTCCTGCATGGCAAAGGGAACCGTGGTGCGCATCGCGTGATAACGCCCGTTGCCAAGGGTCACGCCAAGCGCGTTAGAGCCGACGCGTAATTGCCCGGTGACGTCGAAGGTGACATACAAGACGCGCTTGTCGTATTGTGTCAAGCCCGGATCGAGGAGATGGTCGCCGACCTTGCGGCCGTTGAGCCGCAACTCAAACAGACCCAGCCCGCAGACATAGGCGGTGGCGTGCGAAACCTCTTTGGGCACATGGAAGTCGCGGCGGAGATAGCGGGCAGGCAGACGGCGCTGCTCGGGGTCTTTTGCCTCCGGTGAGCCGTCGTGACGATCCAGCCCGATCCACTTGCCTTGCCAGTCCTCGGTTTTAAGCAGCCCCATCGACCACATCGCCGGCTTGCTCCATTCCGCCGGCTTGCCGTCGTTGAGCCACACGCGTGCTTTCCAATGGCAAATCATCCGCGACTCTAACGGCTTACCCGCATATTCCACCTGGATGCTCTGTTCGGACATCACCTTCTTGCTGTCCCACAGGTCGCCCTTATCCTGTTTCAGCAGACTTTCCGAACTTGCCACCAGCACCTGATACGCTGTCTGCCGCTGCCCTCTGCCTTCAGCATTCTGGATTCCGGATTGCCGCGTCGCGAATACGCTCGCTCCCGTGCCGTCGCACGGGCTCTGCCGGATACGGCGGTCTGAATTCTGAATTCTCTCTGCGATCACCCACGACAGCCGGGGCTTCGCCACGTCGCTTCCGAGAGGATTCCCCAGATATTCGCAGCGCAGATTGACAACGCCCGCCCCTGCATGCAAACAACACAAGGCGTGCAAGATCATCAAATGGAGCATCATAGTTTTCACTTGCTTTCCCAGACCTTGACATTTTTGAACCCGGCTTCGTTGACAGCGCCGATGAAACCGATCTGCCCGTTGCATTTCATCCGCTTGAGGTTCATCAGGTAATCATTGACATACAGCTCCATCATGTCGCCTCGGATAACCACCCGAAACTTGAGCACCGCTCCGGAGTCCATGTCGCGAGTAGAGGTTTGCAGGACTTTGAACCCGCTGCCGTCGGCCTTCATTTCGCCGAATTGGACGGCCTCGCGAGCCAGCAGCAGGCATCGGCCCTGACCGTTGCCCAGATCAAAGTAAATGCCGGGGCTACCGTCGCCCTCGGCTGTGAGCGGCACCTTTTCTAAAGTGCCTTCAATGACATGGGTACGTCGCAGGTCCAGTTTCTTATCCAGCATTCTGAACGACGATGCGTATTCCGTGCCTGCCGCGACCAGCCGGGTTTCCACCGGCTTGGCTTTGAGCGCGTCGTTGTTGGGCCACCACGTGAGCCGCAGGATGCCCTCTCGGTCCACGTCGATGGCTTTCAGCGGCGCGGCATAGACCGCGTCGCTCTCCTGAAAGCCATTGTTGTAGAAGTGATTGACCAGCGGGCCGCCGGGTGCGTTGTGAAAAAAGCGCGGGAAGTAAATATCGCAGCCATTGCCAAAGGCATTGGCGTTTTTCTTCTGCGCACGGAACGGCCCCTCCGGTTTGTCGCCGATCGCCACGCGCCCTTCGCTGATGAGGATGAAATACTTGTTGCCTATCTGTTGGATGCCGCCGAATTCACCACCCATATCACCCTCGACGGGCGGCAGCGCCGTCCAGGTGAGGCCGTCCTTGCTCTCGGCAAAGCCGAATCCGCAGGGCTTGTAATTGACCTTGGCCGGATTGGGGTCGGCTGTGAAATAACCATACAGGCTGCCGTCGGGGCGTTGCAGGGTGTCGATGCAATCCCAGCGGCCCTTCTCCTGATACCATCTCACATCCTGCACGAAGTGATGTTTGTCATCCACCTTTGTCCAGTTCAAGAGATTCGTGGACGTCACAAACCTGATGTCCTGCTTGTCGCCGATGTGTTCGGAGTAATTGATCACCCAGGTGTGGGATTTGGCGAAGTCGGGTGCCTTCCAGATATGCCCGGTGCCCATCCAAGTCACGCCTGCGCCAGGCTTGACCATCACGCCGTATTCTTTCCAGTGGACGCCGTCCTCGGACGTGGCCAGTTCGTGGCCATCCCAATGCACAAAGGGCCCCGCCAGATAATACATGTAGTATTTGCCCTCATAGTAATACAGCCAGGTGTCCCAAATCCTGCCTTTGCGCAAGGGGGTGAAAAATCCGGCCTGGACCATGGGAACTTCGGGTGGCGCGTTTGACACGCGGACATTCTTATCCTCGATGAGTTCGGAGCGGGCGGCCAGTCCCAAGCCGAACACAGCCACACCGATTACTGCCAACTGGGTGATTGTCTTAGCCATTGTTTATCCCTAAATGATGATGGGGTTATTCGTATTTGCCGTTCCAAAACTCAGCCGTATGTGTGGAAAGGCTTCCGTCACGCATTTGTTCGCGTACGCGCTCAATCTTCACCTTTCGCGGAATACCTCGAAGCTGCATCGTCTTTTTGTCTTCAGCTTGGGGAGAATGGTTGGTCACTTGCATGGCTGGCGTCTGTGTTTCCATCGCTCCGTTATCCCGGGCCACCGGTAAATGTTCCGGCCATGCGTCACGCACGTGTCCCCCCAGAACCGCCAGCGTCGCGGCCAGCGCCAACCCCGCAGTCAGCCGCGCGTGGCGGCTGCCCATCGCCGCACAGAGTGCCATGCCACAGGCCAACCCGGCGAAACATGCAACGGTCTCCCACAACCCCGTCAACGGAACCAGCAACACGAAGAAAAGTCCCGCCACCGCCGCACCCAGCGCGTCAGCCAGCACAAACACCGCCGCGCCATCAGCCCGGTTTCCTTCACACGCGGCCAGCGCAGTCGGCATCGCCAGTCCTGCTGTCACCCCTGCGCCCCAACAGAAACTGACCAACCCCATTGCCCCTGCCACATGTTCAGTTCCCGTCAGCAGACCCAACGCCACACCAGCTTGCGCCAGCGTGAACACAAACAGCGCCGACCGCACGAGGCGCGGGCGATCCCGCGTCAACCGAAGCAACAGCTCGCCCAGCCGATTGCCAAAAAAAAGACCTGTCAGGTACAGACAACTTCCCACACCTGCCAACAAGTAGAGCGACCCGAAGCGCGCCTGCAACCGGTACAGTATAGCCAGCGACACCGTCAGCCCCAATGCACCGCACGCGGCCA
>CAZXVN010000430.1:0-7300 GCA_964643945.1 uncultured Lentisphaeraceae bacterium
GCTATGACTGGGCCAATTTCCGGATCACGCGCTGGGAGCCGTGGCTGGTCTGGGTCTGGTTTCTCGTGCTGGCGGCGTGTGCGGCATGGCTGCGCGTGCGGCGACCGGCAGACGGGTTGGCGTGGCTGGATGGTGTTGAACCGCAAGAGAGCAAATTATGAGTGACGTCGTGCATGTGTCGGGTATCGGCGGGGTAGGCATGAGCGCGTTGGCGCAGGCGTTGCTGGATCAGGGCGTGTGCGTTTCGGGCTCGGACCGTCTGCTTGACGCGGGGGATATGACTGAGACGCTTACGTGTCTGGCGCGACAGGGCGTGACGCTCTACCCGCAAGACGGTTCGGGCGTGACGCGGCAGACCGCGCGGCTGGTGGTCAGCAGCGCGATCGAGGCGGACAACCCGGAGAGGGTGCGGGCGCAGGCGCTGGGCGTGCCGGTCGTGCATCGTGCGGATGAGCTGGCGAGCCTGACGCAGGGACGGCGGCTGATCGCGGTGACGGGCACTTGTGGCAAGAGCACGGTGACGGCCATGCTGGGATGCCTCTTGGAGGGCGCGGACCTCGATCCGTTCGTGGTGAACGGCGCGGCGGTGGCGGGCTGGAGCGCGGGAGGCACACGCATCGGTTCTGTGCGCAAGGGCGACGGCTCTTGGGTGGTGGTTGAAGCCGATGAGTCTGACAAGTCGCTGATGGCGTTTCACCCTGAGCATGCGATCATTACCAATGCGTCGGCGGATCATTTTGAACTGGGCGAGACGCGGTCGCTTTTTGCGGCGTTCCGGGCGCGCGTTCCGGGCGTGGTGATCGACGGCCAGCAGGAATCGGGTGGTCCGGAGGGCCTGCGGCTGGAAGGCTGGAACGGCTTCTTTACCTTTGAGGGATCCGGGTATGGCGTGCCCTTGCCAGGCAAGCATAACGTGTATAACGCGTGGCATGCGGTGCGGATGGCGCGTGCGTTGGGCGCGGCACCGGGAAAGCTGGCGGCGGCGCTGCAGGGTTTCGGCGGCGTGGAACGTCGGTTGCAGCGGGTCGGGGTGTGCGGCGGAGCGGTGGTGGTCGACGACTACGCGCATAACCCGGAAAAACTGGCGGCGGCTTGGACCACGCTGGCGGCGGCGTTTCCTGCGGGTGTCTGCGCAGTGTGGCGGCCCCACGGCTATGCGCCCTTGCGCAAGATGCTGGAGGGGTTGGTAACGGTCTTCGCACGCGTCTGCAGGCCTGTCGACACCCTGCTGCTCCTGCCGGTGTATGACGCGGGTGGCACAGCAGACCGAACAATCACCAGCGGGGTTTTGGCTTCCCAGGTGCGTGCTAAAGGTGTTACAGTGCTGACGTTACAAACCTTGGAAGAGGCGGCGGATGTGATGCGTGCGAAAGCGGTTCCGGGCGGTGCGCTCGTGACGCTGGGTGCGCGTGACCCCGGTTTGCCGAGGCTGGCCCGACGGCTGGTCAGTTGAGGGTGAAGCTGTAGAGCAATCGAGAAAGGGGAACGTATGAAGCGTATCATGGGTGTCGCGCTGGTGTGCCTGGCAGCAGCGTGTGGGCAGGGCCAGTCCGTGCTAAAGAAAGACAAGGCCCCTGAGAAGACCAAGGGGTTTATGGAGGATTTCGAGGCGGCCAAGAAAGAGGCCGCAGCCTTCAAGCAGCCCATCTTTGCCTTCTTCACGGGCAGCGACTGGTGCGGCTGGTGCCAGAAGCTGCGCAGCGAGGCGCTGGACACCAAGGAGTTTAAAAAGTTCGCAGCCGACAATCTGATCCTGTTTGAGGCCGATTATCCGAGGAGGAAGAAGCAAGCTGAAGCGGTGAAGAAGCAGAACGCCGAGCTTTCTTCCAAGTATGCAATCCGCGGTTACCCAACCGTCTTCCTGCTGGATGCTGAGGGCAAGGAGCTGGGCAGGACCGGCTATCAGGCGGGTGGCAGCGAGGCGTATGTGAAACATCTGAAAGAGGTGCTGGACAAGGCGGGCATCAAGACCGAGGACAAACCGGAAGAGAGCAAGACCGCGGCGGCGTATGATCGCATGAAGGCTGAGAAGGCTGAGAAGACCGAGCAGGTTGAGAAGACTGGGAAGGACGCCAAGGTGGCGCAACCGGCCGAGTCAAGCGAGTAGCCTTGAAGTGAGTGTCCGTATGGGTTTTTCGTATCCGGTCGGCCGGGTGGTCGTGGGCGAGACGCAGGCCGTGCTTGAAGCGTATGCGCGGTTTCATGCGCAGCCCGTGGACGCGGTTGACCTGTGTGACGGCGATGCCGGGTATGCGACACGGCGGACCACGCTGGGCGGCGAACAATCGGTGACGGGCCCCGGGACCTTCTACGGGCGTGCGCAGCGCACGCTGACCTTCAAGCCGTCGGACGAGGCCGGCTGGTGGATTGACCGCACCGACTTGAACGAACAGTTGAAGACGCTGGTTTCGATCCGTAACGTCTGGACCTCGGCACGCAACATCGTCTTGCGCAGCGGCAATCCTCACAACTATCTGCGCATGGTCGAACACATCATCGCGTTGCGTTTGGGCATGGGGGTGGACGATCTGGTCATCGGCGTGAACTCCGGCGATCCCCCGCTCTTCGACCGGAGCAGCCTGGATCTTGTGGAGGCGGTCACGCAGGCAGGGATTGTTGAGCGCGACGAGCCTGCCCGCTATGTGACGGTGAAGGAGCCGGTGACCTTCGGCGGTGACCGCGGCGATTTCCTGACCTTTCTGCCGCCGGAGAAGGGCGAGAAGAAACTGCGCCTCGACTGCGCGATTGATTTCAACTCGATCATCGGGCAGCAGCGCATCGTGTTTGACGTAACGCCCAAGAGTTTCCGGCATGGCGCGTATGCACGCACCAACGCGTCGCATGCGCAGATGAGGATGGTGCGGCTGTTCGGGTTTCTGATGGCCGATACACGCAACCTTGGCTATACGACCGACAATATCCTGATCCACGGCAAAAACAAGTTCCACGGCGAGCCGCGCTTTGTGCAGGATGGCAAAGCGTTAGAGCCGGTGTGGCACCGCTCTGCGCTGGATCTGCTCGCCGCGATCGCGCTGATCGACGCCGGGCGTTTCGTGGGTCGCGTGGTTTCGTATCGCGCAGGGCACACGCTTGATGTGCGTGCCGTGACGCTGCTGCATCTTCACGACCTGCTCACCCGTGTTTGAGGGGGCGGAAGCGGATGCGGGCAGGACGGTCGGCGGCGTCGCCCAAGAGTTTGCGGCGCTGCTCGTGGTAGTCGGCGTAGTTGCCCTCGAACCAAGTGACCTTGGAATCGCCTTCGAAGGCCAGAATGTGGGTGGCAATGCGGTCGAGGAACCAGCGGTCGTGGCTGATCACCATGGCGCAGCCGCCGAAGTCGGAGACGCCCTCTTCCAG
Source organism: uncultured Lentisphaeraceae bacterium (assembly GCA_964643945.1). Classification (GTDB taxonomy): domain Bacteria; phylum Verrucomicrobiota; class Kiritimatiellia; order RFP12; family UBA1067; genus JAHFSX01. Next base: position 3,358 of record CAZXVN010000430.1, read on the forward strand.
TGAGCGCAGCGTGGCGACGTCGAGGTCGTTGGACGGCTCGTCGAGCAGAAGCAGGTTTCCGCCGCTACGCAGGAGCTTGGCCAGGTGGACGCGATTGCGCTCGCCGCCGGAGAGGATGCCGACGCGTTTCTGCTGCTCCGCGCTTTTGAAGTTGAAGCGGCTACAGTAAACGCGGCCGTACATCATCGTGTTGCCCGCGAGGGTCACATACTCCGAGCCGCCGGTGATCTCCTCGTAGACCGTGTGGCTGGCGTCGAGTGAGTCGCGGGACTGGTCCACATAGGAAAGCACCACGGTGGGGCCGACAACCAGCGTGCCCGAGAGCGGCTGGAGCTGTCCGGTGATCAGCTTGAAAAGGGTGGTCTTGCCCGCGCCGTTGCCGCCGATGACGCCGACGATGCCGCCGCGCGGCAGGTCGAAGCACAGGTCCTCGAAAAGCAGGTTGTCGCCAAAGCCCATGGCGACCTTGTCGGCCTTGACCACCAGGTCGCCGAGACGCGGACCGGGCGGGATCTGGATGCGGAGCTCGTCCTCGCGCGTGTTGACCTGCTGCGCGGCGAGTTCCTCATAGCGGCGCACGCGGGCCTGATTCTTGGCGCGGCGGCCCGAGGGGTTGGTGCGCACCCAGGCGAGTTCATTCTCGATGAGCCTGCGGCGCGACTCGGCCTGCTTGGCCTCGCGCATCATGTTGTCCTGTTTCTGCTGGAGCCAAGCCTCGTAGTTGCCCTTGTAGGGATAGGCGCGCCCGTTATCGAGTTCGAGAATCCACTCGGTGACGTTGCTGAGGAAGTAGCGGTCATGGGTGACGACGATCAGGGTGCCCTTGAAGCCCTTGAGGTAGGTTTCAAGCCAGGCGACCGATTCGGCGTCGAGGTGGTTGGTGGGCTCGTCGAGGAGCAGGACGTCAGGGTTGGAGATGAGAATCCGGCAGATGGCCACACGGCGGCGCTCGCCGCCGGAGAGGGGGGCAACCGGCGCGTCGGAGGGCGGCAGGCGCAAGGCTTCCATCGCCCTTTCGATATGGTGGTCGAGGCTCCAGAGGTCGTGGCTGTCGATGGTGTCTTGGAGGCGGCCGAGTTCGTCGTTCAGCTTCTCCGACTCCTCTGCGCTGACGTCCTCGCCCAGCTTCTCGCAGATCTCGTCGTAGCGGGCGAGCAGGGCTTTGGAACCGGCAACGCCCTCCTCCACGCACTGGATGACGGTCTTGGTGTTGTCCAATCCGGGCTCCTGCGAGAGGAAGCCGATGCGGGTGTTCTTGGCGATCTGGCACTCGCCCATAAACTCTTTGTCGAGGCCGGCGAGAATGCGCAAGAGCGATGACTTGCCAGAGCCGTTGGCCCCGATCACGCCGATGTGCGCGCCATGATAAAAAGAGAGGTTCACATCCTCGAGGATGGTTTTCTTCTCGTGCTGCTTGGTGACGCTAATGAGATTGAACGCGTATTCGCCAGCCATGGGTGAAACCTTTCTCGTGCGTTGCGCCCTTACACATAGCGGCGTTCGACGCGGTTGCCGAACGAGCAGATAATCTCGTACGGATGGGTATTCTTGAGCGTGGCCCAGTCCTCGACGGTCAGGGCGTGGACGCCTGCGCCGCCGAGGCAGACCACTTCGTCACCGACCGCGGCGCTGGGGACACGCTCGAGCGAGACCGTGGTATAGTCCATGGAGAGGCGCCCGAGAACCGGGCAGGGGAGGCCCTGAATGAGCAGATAACCACGGTTCGAAAGCGCGAGCGGCAGGCCGTCCGCATACCCAGCGGAGACGGTGCCGATGCGGGTCGGGCGGTCGAGGCGGCAGGTGTGGCCATAACCGATGCCGGTGCCAGCCGGGAGCGTGCGGATGGCGCTGAGCCGCGTCTTGAGGCAGAGCACGGGTTTCACCTGCAAGGCGCGTTTGCCAGCCGAGTCGAACGAGCCATGCAAGTTAATGCCTGTGCGGACCACGTTGAACGGCGGCCGGCAGGCGCGCGGAAAGTTGTTGATGGCGTCGCTGTTGGCGATGTGCCGCTTGGCGAAGGTGATCCCGCCGCGGGACAGCTCGTCAAGGATGGAGCAGAAGAGATCCATCTGGCGGTTGGTCAGCTCCGAGCCGCTCTCGTAGGCGAAGGGGAAGTGCGAGAAGAGACCCTCGCCATACAGCCCGGGAAGTTTGTGGGCCTGGCGGATCATGGAGGGGGCTTCGTCGGCGAGGATGCCCAGACGGCCCATGCCCGTGTCGAGCTTGAAATGGACGGTGGCGGTCTTACCCTGTCGTACAGCGGACTCGCTGATGCGCCGTGCGGTCGCGAGGTCGGTGATCGGCAGAATGACGCCTGCGGCGACCATGGGGTCGATCTCCTCCGGCAGGATGCTGCTGAGGATCTGGATCGGCTTGCCGAGGGGCAGGAGCTGGAGCGCCTCGTAGGGTTCCGCCACGCCGAACCCCGAGGCGCCGGCCTGGGCGAGCACCTGCGCGATCGGGAGACCGCCGAGTCCGTAAGCATTGGCTTTGAGCACAGCAAGAACCTGCGCGGGCGCCACGGCTTCGGCGATCTTTCGATAGTTCTGGGTCAATGTGTCGCAGCTGATCTCCAGCCAGACTCTGCGCGGTATATGGTTCATGTTCGTGCCTTGCCGCTGATGCGGGTTCCGACGAAAAATCATTTCAGGCGTCCATGCCGTCGCGGAGTTCGCGGATTTTGGCGGTCACAAGGGCCGGGCGGTCGGAACCGGCGGGTGCTTGCGCGATGACCTTCACGAGTGCGGAACCGACGATCAGGCCGTCCGCCAGCGGCGCGAGCGCACGGGCGTCTGCACCCGTGCTGATGCCGAACCCCAGACAGACGGGATGGGGGCAGACGGCTTTGATCGCCGCCGCGTGCTTCGCGATGTCGGCGTAGTCGAGTCCGCCGGTGCCCGTGACCCCCAAGCGCGTGATGAGGTAGAGGAACCCGCCCGCGCCGTCCGCTAACATGCGGATGCGGTCAGGCTTGGAGGTGGGCGCAGCGAGGCGGATCAGGTGAATGTCCTTGCCCTCGAGCGCGGCAATGAGCGGCCCCGCCTCTTCCGGCGGCAGGTCGACGACCAGAAGTCCGTCCACGCCTGCTTCGACAAGCTCTTTCGCGATCCGCTCCAGGCCGTACTTAAAGATCGGGTTGTAGTAGCTGAAGAGCACGATGGGCGTCTGTACTGTTTTGCGCAGCTCAGCCGCGAGGCCAATGCTTTTCGAGAGCGACATGCCGGACTTCAGCGCGCGGTCCGAGGCCACTTGGATGACCGGGCCGTCGCAGGTGGGGTCGGAGAAAGGCACGCCCAGTTCGAGCACGTCTACGCCGGAGGCGCAGGCGGTGCGCAGAATTTGCAGGCTGGTGTCGAAGTCGGGATCGCCCGCCGTGAGGTAGACGACAAGCGCCTTGCGGTTTGCAGAGGCGAGGGTCTTGAAGGTTTGGTCAATGCGGTTCATAAGAGGTGTCAGGTGTCAGTCGGGGTTCGGGGTTCAGGGTTCAGGAGTTAGGAGTGGGAGGCTTCAGTCTATAGTCCCCGCTCTTTTGCAAAATGGAGGAAGTCTTGGATGCTGTCAGTCGGATAGATTGCGGACAAATTCGGCGGGAGAGAGAACCGGGACGGGGGATGACTTGAAGTGCTGGGGGTCGCGGGTAATGAGGTAATCGGCAGCGGTCTGTTTCGCCGACAGCATCTGGATGACATCCTCGAAGTCGGGTCGAGGGTATGTTGTCGCGTGAATGAGAAGGGGTTTGTCTGCCGGTACGACCTCAAAGAGGCTGAGTGCCAGTTTGACGCCAGCGAGAGCCTTGTCCTTGCCGATGCGTTTGCTGAGAATGTAGTGGGCGTTGCTCACGCTGAGGGATGACACGAACCCCTGCGCCTGATTGCGCTCGCACAAATCCCAGACCACGGCGGAATTATCGCAAAATTCCGGACGTGCCAGCAGAACGTCGAGA